>JBOGWH010000097.1:0-16945 GCA_050692975.1 Actinomycetota bacterium
TAGCGGCCGGGTACGACATCAAGAACCCAGAGAAAAAAAACGCTTCAGGCGGGCCGCAAGGAGGCCGCGGGTGAAAGCCTTCAGGCCGGGTAGTACAACATCAAGAACCCCCAGAGATCACAGCGCCTTCAGGCGGGCCGGGTACAACATCAAGAAACTCCGGTGACGCAGAGAGCCCCTCAGGCCGGGCGGGAGGCCGCGGGCAGCAACCTCCCGGGAACCCCCTCGTCGACCAGCCGGCGCACCGGGAAGAAAAGCCGCCGGTGAATGGGCGATGGGCCGTAGGCCGCCAGGCCCCACTTGTGAACGGGAGAGGGATATCCCTTGTTGAGCTCGAAACGGTAGCCACCGAAGATCGATGCCAGCTCGGCCATCAAGTCGTCCCGGAACACCTTCGCGACCACCGACGCGCACGCTATCGAAACGGATTCGCAGTCACCTCGTACGACGGTTTTTACCGGGCCCCCGAATGAATCTGGAAGTTCCGGCTCCCCGAAGCCCGGAAGTTGCCCGGCATGGTCTCCGCCAGGCCGCTTGAGGAAGTTCCACTGACCATCCAGCAGGACGGCGTCGGGCTGCACGAGCAGACCCCCGATGGCGTCGGTTGCAGCCCGGCGGATCGCTTCCGATAAACCGAGGGCATCGATCTCGGCCGGCCAGCAAACCCCGATGGCCCAGGAAAGTGCCTGCTCCTTGACCCTTTCGGACAGCCAGCGGCGCCGCGGGCCGTCGAGCAGCTTGGAATCCCGCACCTTATATATACGCCTGCCCGGCGGCAAGATCACCGCCCCGACGACCACCGGTCCTGCCCACGCGCCGACGCCCACCTCGTCCACCCCGCAGACCAAGCGGGCGCCCTGCTCGCGAAAAATCGCCTCATACCTCATCGAAGGCACCGGGGATGTGCGGGCGGTGCCCCCCTTGCGGAGCTTGTATGTGCGGGTCCGGTAGGTCGCTTTGTAGCTCACAATTCGAACCTTAACCTGCCGGGCATGATACGAGGCGACATCTCCGGTTACCTTTTCCCCGGGGCTCAGTCAGGACAAATGAGCTTGGCAAGAAGTCGTCTCAGTCTCCGCTGCCTAGAAACTCCATCCGGTTGACGGGCCAGATCAACACGAAGGCTCTTCCGACGATGCTTTTCTCGTCGATCGGCCCGAAAACCCTTGAATCCTGGGAGTTGCTGCGGTTGTCGCCCATGACGAAAACCTCTCCCTTCGGGATCTTCAGCGGCCCGTAATCGGGCATGGGTAACTGGTCGTGGCGGTAAGGCTCGCTGAGCTTCTTGTCGTTGACGTACACGGCGCCGTCCTTGACCTGAACCGTCTGGTACTCGGTGGCGACCACCCTCTTAATAAAATCCTTTTCCGACGACCGGAGGCCCAGAGCCTCGGCCACATCGGTGAAGAAGTTGCCGATCGGCCCCCGGTCGGTGCGGGGATTGGTCTCCCCGTTGGGCGAGGTGAAAACCACGATCTCGCCGGCCTTCGGTTCGCCGAAGCGATACATGAACTTGGCTACCAGCACCCGGTCGCCCACCAGCAGCGTATTTTCCATGGACTGCGACGGGATGAAGAAAGCCTGGACGACAAAAGTCTTGATGAGAATTGCGATCCCGAGCGCCACGATCAGCAGAACCGGCAGCTCTTTGAAGAACAGAAGCGCCCCGTGCTTTCGGGTCTCCCTGCGACGGGCGCGGTGGCGGGCCCGCCTGCTCAAAGGAGCAGCCTTGGTCTCTTCCAGGCTCATTAGACCCGCTTTTCTTTGACCCTGGCCGACTTGCCGGAGCGGGATCGCAGGTAATACAGCTTGGCGCGACGGACGTCGCCCCGGCTGACCACTTCGATCTTCGCCACGGTGGGAGAGTGGACCGGAAACATCCTCTCGACCCCCACGTTGAAAGAAACCTTGCGTACGGTAAAGGTCTCGCGCACCCCCGATCCTTGCCGGGCAATGACGATGCCCTGAAAGAGCTGGACCCTGACCCGGTTCCCCTCCACAACCCGCACGTGCACCTTGACGGTGTCGCCGGCGCGAAATTCGGGCAGGTCCTCCCGCAATGCTGGTCTCAGGAGCGCGTCGGTCTTGGACATTTTCCTCCTCGATCTATGGGTTGGAGCGACTGGCCGTCAAGACTCTCTCCTGAGCTTAACCGGGGCAAGTCTATTTGCCTTCTGCCGCCCAGGGCCGGCCCGGGGACTTGATCCGATAATAACAGCCCTTCCGTGCCGAACCTTCTTTAATCCCGGCCGGCCGCCCAGGCTCTCTCCTCGGCCGACAACTCCGAGTGCTCCAGATGCTCGGGGCGGATGGCGGCGGTCTTGATGATCGCCTCCCGCCTTCGCCAGCGGGCAATTTGGATGTGGTCGCCGGAGAGCAGTACCTCGGGGACTCGCAGGCCCCGGAATTCGGCCGGGCGGGTGTATTGCGGATACTCCAGCAGCCCGCCCTGTCCGAACGACTCCTCCGAAAGCGAGATATTCCTGCCGACCATGCCGGGCACCAGCCGCGACACCGCCTCGATGATCGCCAGAGCCGCCACCTCCCCCCCGGACAGGACAAACTCACCAATCGAGATCTCATCGGCGCCCAGGACCTGCCTGACACGGTCGTCGATGCCCTCGTACCTGCCGCAGAGGATCACGATCTGCTCCCGAGAGGCCAATTCGGAGACAAGGCCCTGGGTCAGCGGCCTCCCCGCGGCTGCCGTCAGCAGAATCTTGGCGCCGGGCCGGGCGAAGGCCTCGGCCGCCTCGACCATCGGCCCGGCGGCCATGACCATGCCAGGGCCGCCTCCGAAGGGAGCGTCGTCGACCTTGCGGTGGGGGCCGGCCCCCCAATCGCGCAAGTCGTGAACGCCGACCGAAACGACCCCGCTGTCGATCGCTTTCCCGAGGAGGCCCACCTTCAGGGGAGACTCGAACCACTCGGGGAAGATCGAAATCACATCGAAAGAAAGTTTGCCGCTCACTCGAATAGCCCTTCGGGCGGGTCTACGGTGATCCGCCTCTGATCCAGCTCCACGGCCTTGACGATCCCTTCAACGGCCGGGACGAGCACGCTTCCGCCGGCCGTGTCGACCTCCCACAAGTCCTGGGCCGGCCGCTGGACAACCCCCCCGAAGACTCCCAGCCGCCTCCCCGACGTGTCGAACACCTCGCACCCTGCCAGCTGGTGTTCCCAGTATTCCCCGGCATTCGCCGCGGGGGCCGAGGTGTCCGTGCCGAAGATGAGGTGTCCGCGAATCTTGGCCGCGGCATCGCGGTCCTCTATGCCATCGAACTTCAGGAAGATTTTGCCAGGCGGCTGACTTCCGCCGGCGATTCGAACCGACTCCATCTCCATCGCAAGGGCCGCCTCGGGATCCGGCCCGACCAGCGCGGTTTCACCGGCCCTGAACCGGTCGGGATTGTCCGAAAGCGGCCTGACGGTAACTTCACCCTTTATCCCGTGTGGAGGCCCGATCTCTCCGACCAGGACGAAAACGGGATCAGTCGACGATTTCGACGAGGACGTCTTCTCCGCCGGCGGCCGCCTTGACCACTGTGCGAATGGCCCGGGCGATGCGCCCGCCCCGGCCGATGACCTTTCCCACATCATCGGGGTGAACGATCAGTTCGTAGACGATCGTCCCGCGAGATTCTTCTTCTTCAATGCGGACGTCGTCCGGGTGATCCACCAGGAACGAAACGAGGTATTCGAGAGTGGCCCGCGAGCTCATTTGCCGGTTGCGGCGGCCTTCTTCTGTGTGATTCCGGTGATCTCGAAGAGACGGGCAACAGCCTCGCTCGGCCGTGCGCCTTTACTCAGCCACTCCCGCGCTTTGTCGGGGTCGATCTCCACCAGCGAGGGTTCCGTGCGGGGGTTGTAGCGCCCGATGGCCTCGATGAAAGCTCCGTCGCGGGGGGCCCTGGAGTCGGTCACGACCACGCGATACGCGGGCTGCTTTTTCTTTCCGATCCTTCTGAGTCTGATCTTTACCATTGCCAAGAGTGTACCGGCTGAACGCGCCGGCGTGCCGATGCCGTCATGGGCCCAGGCCGCGGAGGCCCTTCATGGCGCTTGCCGAGGCCGGTGGCCTTCACGGGCCCAGGCCGCGGAGGCCCTTCATGGCCTTGCCGGGGCGCATCTTGGTCATTTGCTTCATCATCTTGCGGGCAGCCTCGAATTGCTTGATAAGGTCGTTTACCTCTCGCACTTGGACCCCCGACCCTCCGGCGATCCGCGCCCGGCGGCTGCCGGAAATGATCCTGGGGTCGTTGCGCTCCCTGGGCGTCATTGACCGGATGATGGCCTCGATGCGGGTCAGGTCGTCCTCCTCGACCGCCAGATCGGACATCTTGCCCATGCCGGGAATGCCGGGGAGCATCTTCAGTACGTCGGCGATTCCTCCCATCTTGCGTACGCTGGCCACCTGTTCCAGGAAATCCTCGAATGTGAAGCTTGCCTCGAGCACCTTACGAGCCTGTTTTTCGGCCTGTTCTCTGGAGACGGCCTCCTCGGCCTTTTCGATCAGGGTCATAACATCCCCCATGCCGAGAATCCTCGAAGCGATGCGATCGGGGTAGAAGGGCTCAAGGTCGGTAAGCTTCTCGCCGGTCCCGACAAACTTCACCGGCACCCCGGTAACGGTGACCGCCGAAAGGGCGGCGCCCCCTCTGGCGTCACCGTCGGTCTTGGTCAGGATGATCCCGGAAAGCGGAAGAGTCTCAGAAAAGGCCTGGGCGGACCTGACGGCGTCCTGCCCGGTCATGGAATCCAGCACGAACAAAACCTCGTGAGGTGAAACGATCGAATGGACTCTGGCCACCTGTTCCATCATCTCGGGGTCCACGTGCAGGCGGCCGGCGGTATCCACTATCACGTAGTCGGCCTCGGAGCGGCCCCTTGCGACCCCCGTGCGGGCAACCTCGACGGGGTCTTTGCTCTCAAGGTCGGCATGAACGCCGACCTTCGCCTGCTCCGCGAGAACCTGCAGCTGGCGGATGGCGGCCGGTCGCTGGAGATCTGCCGCAACAAGCAGGACCCGGCCGCCCTTCTTACGAAGCAGTGCCCCCAGCTTGGCGGCGGCCGTTGTCTTGCCTGAGCCCTGCAAGCCGGCAAGCAGGATCACCGTCGGAGGCGAGGGCGCCGTGGTAAGCGGGGCATTGGAGCCTCCGAGAATACGGACCAGCTCCTCATTGACGATCTTTACGACCTGCTGGCCGGGAGTCAGCGATTTCGTTACTTCCTCGCCCACCGCCCGCTCCTTGACGCCTGCAAGGAAACTCTTTACGGCGGGAAGCGCAACATCCGCTTCAAGAAGCGCCAGGCGTATTTCTCTGGCGGCGGCTTCTACGTCCTTTTCCGACAACCTCCCTTTACCACGCAGCTTGCGGAAGACTTCGTCGAGACGACCGCCCAGTGAATCAAACATCTCCTACAGGCCTTCCACGAGGGCTGCAGCGAAGGCCTCCGGCTCGAACGGCTCCAAGTCCTCCATCTGCTCTCCCAGCCCCACCGCCTTGACCGGTATCCGCAGTTCGTCCTGGATCGCGACGACGATGCCGCCTTTGGCGGAGCCGTCGAGCTTTGCGAGAACGACTCCCGTTACCTCGACGGCCTCCTGAAACGTCCTGGCCTGAGAAATTGCGTTCTGGCCCACCGTGGCGTCTAGAACGAGAAGGGTCTCGGCGACCGCCCCCGCCTCGCGTTCGGCTATGCGCCGCACCTTTTTCAGCTCTTCCATCAGGTTTGACTTTGTGTGCAGCCGGCCGGCGGTATCGACGATCAATACATCGGCCCCCTTGGCTTTGGCATGCTCGATTGCATCGAAGACCACCGCCCCCGGATCCGATCCCTCGTTGTGGCGGACCATGTGAATGCCGATGCGGTCGGCCCACGTCCCCAGCTGGTCGATGGCGGCGGCTCTGAAGGTGTCGGCGGCGGCCAGCACCACCGACCGGCCTTCCCCCTTCAGGCGGTTTGCCAGCTTCGCGATCGTCGTCGTCTTGCCGACGCCGTTGACTCCCGTCACCAGCCAGACGGCGGGGCGGGTCCCGTCTATGGAAAGGGCTCGGTCACCGCGCTCGAGAATGCCGACCAGCCTCTGCTGGAGGACCTTAGGGAGTTCGGCCGCCTTCGGCTTCGATTCCCGCAGAGCGTCCACCAGCGCGGTGGTTGCCTTTACTCCCACGTCGGCCGAGATCAGGGCCGCCTCGACGTCGTCCCAATCCTCATCGGTGAGCTTGTCGCGCTGAACGATCCCGGAAAGGCTTCGGCCCAAGGCCTGCTTGGTCTTGGCGAGGCCGGCGGAAAGGCGGGAGACCCTGGGTGCTTCGGGCGGGACCTCGGGCTCCGGTGGGGCCTCGACGGGAGCTTCAAGCTCCGGGGGCGGCGCGGTGACTGCCGGCTCTTGGGCCACAGGCGGCGCCGTCTCCGGTTCCGCCGGCGGAGCCTCCGGCCCTGCTTCCCCACCCGGCGGCTGCGCTTCCCGGGGAGGCGCCTCGAGCTTGCGTTCAGGCGGCGGTGGGCCCGGCCGGCGAACCGAGACAAAGGCGACCAGCAGGAGCACGGCGCCTATGGCAATTATTACCAGCAGGATGGTTTGATTCATGGGGATCCTCCTATTTATAACCGGTAGGCCGGAGGACTACCGACACCGGGACGGCCGGAGTACTACCCTCGGGGAGGCATCCCGCACATACTTCCAGCGATAGCCCACAGGCCTCTTCGAGCTTTAGCGGCCGAAGCGTTACCCGAGGGTCTGACGAAAATCCTCGAAGCTTTCGGCTGGAGGGCCCATGCGCTGGGAGATAACGGCCGAGACCCCGTCGGGCCTGATCGATACACCGTATAGGGCATCGGCGATCTCCATGGTCCGTTTCTGGTGGCTGACGACAAGAAGCTGGGCCGACTGCCGGAAATTGTCGAGCAGAGAAAGGAACCGGTGAAGGTTCACATCGTCGAGGGCCGCCTCCACCTCGTCGAGGATGTAGAACGGCGAAGGCCTGGCGGCGAAGATTGCGAATAGGAACGCAATTGCCGACAGTGCCCGCTCCCCGCCGGACAACAGCGAAAGTCTCTTGAGGTTCTTTCCCCCGGGCCGGGCCTCAACCTCAACCCCGCTGGTAAGAAACTCCCCCGGCTCGGTCAGCCGAAGCCGGCCCGTGCCGTTGGGAAACAACACTGCGAACAGCCGTTTGTAGTGGGCGGCGACGTCGTCGAAGGCGGCCGAGAACAATTCCTCGATTTTGCCTTCAAGGTCGGCGACGACCTTGAGCAAATCACGCTTGCTCCGGCGAAGGTCGGCAATCTGGCCGTCCAGGAATTGCTCCCGACCTGCCAGGGCATCGAACTCCTCCGAGGCCAGGGGATTTACCCCACCGATCTGGGCCAGCTCACGTTCCAGGCGGGCCCGTCGTCTCTCGAGAGCCTCGTCGTCCAGGGTCGCAGCCAACTCGAGATCGTCGGGCTCTTCGGGAAGAAGCTCCGCGGGCCTGATCGCTCCGTAGGCGGCCACCAGCGGTTCGAGGCCGGCGGTCCACTCCTCCTTGATCCTTTCTTCCAGGACGCCCATCCTGACCCTGAGGTCGCTGCGGCTGACGTTTTCTTTGCGAGCTTTGGCAGACAGATCTTCAATCGCCCCGGCCGTCCCGGCGGCTTCCAATCTAAGCTCCTTGAGCAGCTTTTCGATCGCCTCGAGCGCCCGGCGGCTCTCGGCGTAGGCCGCCTCGGCCTCCTGGGCCCACGCAGATACCGGGTCGATGAGGCTGCGAGAAATCAGAGCAATGGAGCCGGCGCCGGCGGCCGCTTCCGCCAGGGCTTTGCGGCGGCCGCCGAGCTGCTGGATCGACTTTGCCGCCCCGGCCTCGTCTTCCGTGAGAGCCTCCTCGCGCTCTTCCAGAAGGCGCTTGCGGGCCGAAGCCGCTCCCGCGGTGACCCTGGCCCGCTCGTGCGCAGCCGAAGCCGCCCGATGGGATTCGGCTGCCTCAAGGGCCTTGTCGCGCAGACCCTTCATCTGCCCGACTGATTCCTCGATGCGCTTGCGCAGGCTCTCCAGGTGCGACCCCGCCTGGCCGGAGTCTCCGATCACGGCCGAAAGCAGGCTTGCCGCGTTACCCATCTCATCTTTGATGGCCGAGATGCGGGCGTCGACCGCCAGGCCTTCCTTGGAACGGCCCCACGCCCTCTTGACTATCGCCCGGACCTCCTCCTGCAGGGTGGTTATCTCTTTCTGGGCTGCCACCACCGCCTCTTTCACGGGCTCCAGGCGCCGGGAACCGGCGGCCTCGGCCTCCAGTCTCGCGGCTGCCTCGACGTCGGTGCGGTGTACAGCCGCTGCCTCCTCTTCAGCGGATCTGATTTTCGCCAGGGCCTCGGCTGCCTCTCGAGCGGCCAGACGTGCCCGCTCGGCAAGGGCGCCGTCGGTTTTTTCGCGATTGGCGGCCTCGGCGCTCAGCCTCCTAATCTCCTGGAGTTGGCGGCGGACCTCCGTAAGCTTTGCCCGGGCGGCCGCCTCGGTGGTGGCGGCCAGCTCGGCGTCCAGGGCACGCTTGCGCTCGGAGGCAAGGGTAGAGATGGCCTCAAGCCGCTCCATCCCCCTCGCGAGGGCCCAGGCCTGCTCCCGGTGCTTCTCCGAAGACGTCAAAGCGTCGTGGCGGGCCTGTTCGGCCCGCACCAGCTGGGAATCGATCTCCGAGAGGTGCAGCTGCTTACCTTCGATCTGTTTGTCGAGGTCGTCGCCCGACTGTTCAAGCTCCCTTTGCAGTGCCGCGGTTTCCCGGGCGGCGACTACCAGCCGGACGGCCCTGAGCTCGCCCTCGTAGCGGGAGTGCTTCTCCGCGAGCTCCGCCTGCCGGCGCAGCGGACGCAGCTGCCTTCTTACTTCACCCAGCAGATCCGCCAGCCGCCCCAGGTTCTGCTCGGTTGCCTCGATCTTTCTCATGGCCCGCTGCATTCTTCGGCGGTGCTTGCCCACTCCGGCGGCCTCCTCGATGAAAGCGCGCAGCTGCATTGGATCGGCGTTGAGCACCTCATCCAGCTGGCCCTGCCCCACGATGGTGTGCTGCTCGCGGCCCACCCCGCTGTCCGAAAGCACTTCCTGGATGTCGAGAAGCCGGCACGGAGAACCGTTTAGTCCGTACTCGCTGTCCCCCGACCTGAAAAGCGTCCGGGAGATCGTAACTTCGGCAAACTCGATCGGAAGAAGTCCGGCTGAGTTGTCTATCGTGAGAGAGACCTCGGCCATTCCGAGCGCCGGCCGGCCCGGTGAGCCGGCGAAGATGACGTCTTCCATCTTGCCGCCCCGAAGGCTCCGGGGGCCCTGTTCGCCCAGCACCCAGGAGATTGCATCGACGATGTTCGATTTGCCGGAGCCGTTGGGACCGACGACGACGGTGATCCCGGGCTCGAAGGCCAGGAGGGTCTTATCGGCGAAGGACTTAAACCCCCGCACTGACAGCGATTTCAGGAACATTTCAAGGCTCCGATGCTAACAGCGCCAAAGGCTCAAGAACGGGAAATCTCCCCGCACCGGGAAAACCAATATATTGAGCGCATGGACGAATTTATTTCGTCGCTTGCGCGCCCGGCCCATACGAAGATGGTCATGCTCGTCATCGACGGGCTCGGTGGCGCTCCCAGCAACGGCCGGCCTTCCGAGATAACCGCGGCGAACACGCCGAACCTCGATGCTCTCGCCGCATCAGGGTGCTCGGGGGTTCACACGGTGGTCGCCCCGGGCGTGACACCCGGCAGCGGAGCCGGCCACCTGGCTCTGTTCGGCTACAACCCCATCGAGTACCAATTGGGGCGAGGGGCCATCTGCGCCGCGGGAATCGGCTTCGACATGGGCCCGCTGGATATCGCCGCGAGAGTGAACTTCTGCACCATCGACTCAGAGGGGAGCGTGCTTGACCGTCGGGCCGGCCGCATCCCAAGCGAGACCAATCAGCGGCTTTGCAAGCTGATCATGGATAACGTCCAACTGGGCCCGGACATTCAGGTCATCATGCAAACCGAGCGCGACCATCGCGCCCTGCTCGTGCTCCGGGCCGACGGGCTATCGCCAATGATCACCGACACGGACCCCCAGAAGGTGGGACTGGTGAGCGGCCGGCCGTTGCCCCGTTCGCCGGAGGCCCAGATGACCGCCGGGATCCTGGAAGACCTGCTCGGGCAGATCCGAGACATCCTGGCCGGCGAAACCGCCAACTACATCCTGCTGCGGGGCTTCGACACCTTGCGCAACCTTCCCCGCTTCCCAACCATCTACCGCCTGAGAGCAACAGGGATCGCCGCCTACCCGATGTATGTGGGAATCGCCCGGATTCTGGGCATGAACGCCGGCCCTGCTCTGGACGGCTGGGACCGAGAGCTGGAGGAACTGAAATCGGCCTGGGACCCGTTTGACTTCTTCTTCATCCACTACAAGCCGGCCGACGCGGCCGGCGAAGACGGCGACTTCGACCGGAAATGCGCCGCCATTGAAGAGGTGGACCGCTCCTTGCCCTCGATCATGGATCTGAACCCCGACGTCATCTGCGTCACCGGGGACCATGCAACCCCGGCCTACCTGAAGGGCCATTCCTGGCACCCGGTGCCGTTCGTGATCGCCGGCTCCGCGGTCGGAAACGACGAAGTGGCCAAATTCGATGAGCGCTGGGGCCGGCAGGGCGGTTATGGCCACGTCCGCGCCACCGACATAATGCCCCTCATCCTCGCCGCAGGAGGCCGTCTGGCTAAGTTCGGCGCCTAGGTCGCCACGGCGGTTGTCTGACTAGGGTCGGCGCCCGAGAGGGCGGGCGCTGCAGGGGCCCAGTCGTTCTCATACCTGGCATTGCGGGCAATACCAGGTTGAACGGTTGCTCCACCTTGCCCGCTCGATGGGAGTTCGGCAGCGCCGGCACGGCTGTCCGTGACGCTGGTAGACCTTCAAGAATTGCTGGTACTCGCCCACCTCGCCGAACAGGTCCCGGTATTGCTCGTCTTCAGCGGAAGTCCCCCGGTACTTGATCGCGTCCTGGAGGATCTCGTGGATGGCACGGTAAAGCTTTCGCACTTCCGAAGACGACAGTGTGTCCGACGGCCGGTCGTGGCGGATACCGGCCGAAAAAAGGATCTCGTCGGAGTAAATGTTGCCAATCCCGCAAATGAAGTTCTGGTCCATCAAAAGCGCCTTCATCTTCATCTTTTTTTCGGCGAGGGTTTTCGAAAAAACCGGCCAGCTGAGAGGCTGTTCGAGCGGGTCGATTCCCAGCTTGGCCAGCTCGGGAACGCGGTCCCCGTCGGTCCCGTTCGTGACGAACATCTCGCCGAAGGTGCGAGGGTCGACGTACCGCAGCTGCCCGCCGACGGAAAAGTCCAGGACCACGTGAGTGTGGTTGGCCACCGGGGCGGCCGCCTTGCAGGCGATCAGCCGGCCGGACATGCCGAGGTGAACCACCAGGGTCTGATCAGAATCAAGGCCCAGCATCAGATACTTTCCCTGCCGCTCAACCCGCTTGATCTTCGTGCCGGCCAGCTTCTCCTCGAAGTCCTTTCTCTTCGGATGGCGGCGAATGACCCTCATGGCGTTTTTGGTCGGGCGGACCTCGGCCCGGCGAATTTTCCGCCCGATGACCTGCTTCTCCAGATCCCGGCGAATCACCTCGACTTCGGGTAGCTCAGGCATCGGCCGCCTCCAGCATGCGGGACAGCGCCTTTCGGGCGGCGGCCTGCTCGGCCTCTTTCTTGGAGCGGCCACCGCCGTCTCCCAGGAGCCTGCCCGCCACGTACACCTCCGCTTCGAAACGCTTGGCGTGATCGGGGCCCGATGCGCTAACCCGGTAGGCGGGCAAAATCCCCTGCTCCGCGACCGCCAGTTCCTGAAGCGTGGTCTTGAAATCCCGCCTTGCTCTGCGCTCCGTGGGTCCCGCTACATACCCGGCAGTGAGCTTCTCGACCAGCTTGCGGGCGGAACGGATGCCCTGATCCAGGTAGACCGCGCCGATGACGGCCTCAAGGGCGTCGGCCAGAAGCGACGACTTCTCACGGCCGCCCGAAAGTTCCTCACCGCGCCCGAGAAAAAGGGCTTCTCCGAGCTCGATACCCCTTGCGATGTCTGCCAGCGAGGCCATGTTAACGGCCCCTGCGCGCAGCTTCGCCAGTTCCCCCTCCGGCAGGTGCGGGTACTTGCGGTACACCATGTCGGTCACGACCAGCCCCAAAACGGCGTCTCCCAGGAACTCCAGACGTTCATTGTCCACTTCGGGGGGCTGCTCGTAGGCGTACGAGCGGTGGACCAAAGCAGTTTTCAGCAGGGCGGGGTCCTTGAAATGGACTCCGAGGCGTTGCTGGAGATGGAGTAGGACGCTTTCTGGAGAGATAGGAAAATCCTGGAAACTAGGTGGTCATCAAGAAGTAACTAATCAAGCTCCACGACTTCACGCCCGGCGTAGTAACCGCATTTGCCGCAGACCCGGTGCGGAAGCTTGGGCGAGTGGCACTGCGGGCAGGTGGAGTTGCCCGGGGGCTTCAGCTTCCACTGCGCCTTTCGGGACTGGGTGTTGGATCGGGACTGCCTGCGCTTGGGTACCGGCATGTTTAGCCTTTCTGGGGGCCCAGTATCGACTGCAGTGGAGCCCACCGGAGATCTACGGGAGCGGCATCGTGGCCGCAGTTCTCAACATTCCGATCCGCGCCGCAAACCGGGCACAGGCCCTTGCAGGCCTCGGAATGCACCGGGTGCGTGGGAATATCCAGGACGACGGCGTCTCGAATCATCGGTTCGAGGTCCAAATGGTTATCGGTGACCGCGTAGGAATCCTTGGCCTCCGCCATATCGAGGTCGTAGTAAAAAATCTCATCCACCTGCTTTTCAAACCGCTGCTCATATTCAACCAGGCACCGGGAACATTGCAGGTGCAGCGTCCCGGCGACATCGCCGAAAACCCAGACACCTTCTCTAACGCTTTCGGCGCTTAGATCCAGCTCAACGGGGTCGCCGTCTTCGATCCGGCCGAGAACGCCCTTGAGGCCCTCAACCGGTACCGCAAAGTTGATTGCCTTGCCGGCGCCCGGCCTGTGGACTAGATCGGCGACATCGATTACGAGTTTTCCCATATCAAACCGCCTGCTTGGTCATGATAACCCATCAAGTCCTTCCAGAATATGGATTTTCCGACGGTTTCGCAGGGCCGGGCCGCGAAAACCGCCCGCGGCGCTCTAGCGGCGGGAGGCCTTCTTTACCTTGATCGAGGTGGGCTGGATATCGATTGCCTCGTCCATCTCGATGGGCTGGTCGGGGCGGCCCTTCAGGGATTCCCTGCCCCGGTTGACCACCGCCATCGTCTTTTGCAGAACCACCTCGAAGCTGGCCAGGCGGGAATCAACGTAGTCCTCGGCTCCCACCCTCAACTCGTGCGCTCGCTGCTTGGCCTCCTCGATGATCTTTCCGGCTTTGCGGTGGGCCGCCTTGACAACTGCTGCGTTCTCCAGCATCGCTTCGCGCTCGGCCTCGGCCCGGGCAATGATGTCTTCCGCCTCTTGCTGGCATCGCTGGAGCAACGCCCTTTGGTCGTCCATGATGGTCCCGGCCTGTTTGAGCTGCTCGGGGACTGCGGCGCGGAGCTGCTCCAGGCGGCTCAAGAGGTCCTCCCGGTCGATCATCGCCGAGGCCGAGAACTTGACCTTCTTGGCCTTCCGGACCTCTTCGATGACGTCGCCGAGCTGGCGGACTAGATCCACGGCAAAAGCCTATCGCACGCAGCGGGCTCGCCCACTACTCCGCCCGAAAGCGCTGCTTCAGGGCCTCTTCGACTCCCGCCGGCACCAATTCGCTCACGTCGCCGCCGTAGGAGGCGACTTCCTTGACCAGGCTGGAGGAGATGAAGCTCCACCGGGGATTGGTGGCAATGAAAGCCGTGTCCAGGCCGTCGAGCAACTTTGCGTTTATCTGGGCCATCTGCAACTCGTATTCCACGTCGGACAACGCCCGCAGGCCCTTGACCACCATCTGCGCGCCCCGGGCTCTGGCCAGGTCCACCAGCAGTCCCCGGTAGGCCTCGACCCGGGCGTTGGGACACCCGGCCAGAGCCTTTCTCAGCAGTTCCACACGCTCGGAAGCCGGGAAGAGGGTCTTCTTGGCCGGATTGTCCAGGACGGCGACCAGCACCGTTTCGAAATGCCGGCAGGCTCGCTGGACGACATCGATGTGGCCGTTGGTCGGCGGGTCGAACGATCCGGGGCAAATGGCAAGAGTCATCGGGTTGATCCTAGATAGATTCCCGCGCCGGCGAAAGGTACACGACGGCAGAGTCTCCGTAGGTAGTGACCTGATCAATCTCGAATCCCTCCGGCGGAGCGAAGGGCCCGCGGCGGCGAGAGCTCTCAACCACCACTTTTCCCAGAGCACCGATGGCTCCCCGTTCCAGAAGGGTTTCGATCACCCCGGCAGGAATGCCCAGTTCGTATGGTGGGTCCAGGAAGACGAAATCAAAGGGCTCTCCGGCGAAGTCATCTGCGAACCTTTCCACCGTCGCCCGCCGCACCCCGGCGTTCTCCGACAGCCCGGTGGCCTCCAGATTGGAGACCAGGGCGGCCGCGGCGCGCTGATCGCGTTCCACGAACACAGCCTCTCTTGCCCCCCGCGACAGCGCCTCAATGCCCAGCGCACCGGTCCCGGCATAAAGGTCCAGGACGCGGCAGCCCTCCAGCGAGGCGCCCAGATGGGAGAACAAGGCCTCTTTGAGGCGGTCGCTTGTCGGCCGGACCCGGGTACCCGGGGGGGCCTTCAGCCTGCGACCTTTTGCGCTTCCGGCAATGACCCTCACGAGCGGAACAGCCAGTCCAGACGGTCTGCAAACCGGCCCTCCATTTCGAGGCGGATGTGGGGATGCCGGGAGAGGTCGGGATCTTGGGCGATCAGTCTGAAAGCCTCCTCCCGGGCGGCCTTGAGGATCTCGATGTCCCTGACCAGATGGGTGAGACGAAGGTCGGAGAAACCGGACTGTCGGTCCCCCAGGATGGTTCCGGTCCCGCGCAGCTCCAGGTCCTTCGTCGCCAGTTCGAACCCGTCGGTGGTCGATGCCATCACTTCGAGGCGGCGGTGGGCGTCCGTGGCCTCGTCCCCATCGTCGGAGGGAAAAGACGTCAGCAGCAAGCACGTCGATTTATGCGCACCCCGGCCGATCCGGCCACGCAGCTGGTGCAGTTGAGATAGTCCGAAGCGATCGGCGTCTTCGATCAGCATCACGCTGGCATTTGGAACGTCGACGCCCACTTCAACGACGGTTGTGGAGATCAGAACGTCGACCCTTCCCCTTCGAAACTCGTCCATAACCTTCTGCTTGGCGGGGGGCCGCATCCGGCCGTGGATCATGCCGACGTTCAGTTCGGGAAAGATTTCGGTCGCAAGGCGGCTGGCCTCGGCCTCCGCGGCCTTGACCTCCACCTTCTCCGACTCCTCGACCAGAGGGGTGATCACATAGGCCTGGCGGCCCCGGGCCACCTCTTCCCGGACCAGGTCGTAGGCCTTCTGGCGCCCGGCCTCGTCGATCACCTGCGTGGTAATCGGTGGACGCCCTTTGGGCAACTCGTCGAGGACGGATACATCGAGATCACCATAGAGAGTGAACGCAAGAGTCCTCGGAATGGGCGTAGCGGTCATGATCAGCACATCGGGGGCTGCCTCCGAACCGGTCTTCTCTTTCAGGGCCAGGCGCTGGCGAACCCCGAAGCGATGCTGCTCGTCGATAATCGCGAGACCGAGCCGGGCGAACTGCACGCCTTCCTGGATCAGGGCGTGAGTGCCGATGACGATGTCGGCCGAGCCGTCCGCGATCGAAGCCAGGGCCTGCTTTCGCTGCGCGGCCGGTGTGCTTCCGGTAAGCAGCACCGCCCTTGCCGAGCCGCCGAACAGACCCATCTGCCCTGTGGTTAAAGATGCCACCGGACCATCCGGCCCGGCTTTCGGCGAGCCCATCGCCTCGAGAAGATTGTTTACACTCAGGTAGTGCTGATTGGCCAGCACTTCGGTCGGGGCCATGATCGCGGTCTGGTAGCCGCCCTGGGCGGCCAGCAGAGCGGCATAGATCGCAACGACCGTCTTACCCGAGCCGACCTCGCCCTGGAGCAGGCGATGCATCGGAATGGGCCGGGCCATATCTGCCTTGATCTCATCGATGGCCCGCCTCTGCGCCCCGGTCAGGGTAAATGGCAACGCCCCCAGGAACTGGTCGGCGGGCCCGGGGGCGGTCTCGTGCGCGATTCCGAGGGTGTCGCGCTCGATGCGGTGCTTGCGGTAAGCCAGGCCGAGCTGAAGTGTGAAAAGTTCGTCGAAGACGAGTCGCTTTCTTGCCACGGCCCGCTGTCCGAGATCCTCCGGAAAGTGGAAACTGTTGACCGCTTGGTCTCGCCCGATGAGGGCTCTTGCGTCCAGGAGGGCCGGCGCGAGCGTGTCGGAAACCTCAAACTGTTCCAGGGCCGAGCGAATCAGCCGCCTGAGCCAGGCGGTGTGGATCTCGGCGGTCGCCGGGTAGACCGGAACGACCTTGACCACCTCCTCGGAATCCTTGATGACGTCGACCAGCGGAGAATTCATCTGGCGGTCTCCCCGGAACAGAGAAATCTTCCCCCTCGCTGCGATCAGTGTGCCCGGCCGCAGCTGCTTGGCCCGCCAGGGCTGATTGAAGAAGGTCAGCCACAGATAAGAGCTGCCGTCATAGACGGCCACCTTGACCGGCACCTTGGGGCGGCGGGGCGGCGGGGCGGAGACCCTTTTAACCTCACCGATGACGGTAACGTCGTCGCCGACGCGCAACTGGTTGATCTGCTTTGTATCCGAAAAGTCCAGATGCCGGCGCGGGAAGTGCAAAATGAGGTCCTGTACGGATGTGATTGCCAGACGCGACCCGGAGAGAACTTCCGCCTGCTTTGCAGTCACCCCCCCAATCGCCTGCAAAGCAACCTTCAGGTGCGGCGGCGC
>JBOGWH010000098.1:0-5334 GCA_050692975.1 Actinomycetota bacterium
GCCACAACGCGCCCATCCTCACCCCATCGGATCTCAACTGGTGATAAACCGTTGAAATCGCTGCCGGTTACTCTCACCGGTGCTCCGGACGGACCCGATGTGGGGTTCAGCACGATAGCTGCCTGTCTGGTGCAGGCCCAGGCCCGGGCTCCAAGGCTCAGGCCGAGAGTTGTCCCCAGGAGGGCAATAACCGCCGCCCTTCTTGCGTTCACCCCGTTTCCTCCCTTTTCCTGGGATCGAAGAATGAATCATATCTCATGGACTTGAGGCAAGGTCTTAGTCGCTCCCTTTGATGTACTCCTACGGAAGGCCGGATCTACGAGAGCGGTGACGAACTATCCCCCCATCTCTGCCCGAGCTCAAGATCAATCCGGCGGAGTTCTTTAAGCAATAGAGGCGATTCGGAACTCGGCGCCCATTCCCTTCTGGGCATGCTGCCTGCCGTCGGCGTCGGTGACGAAGCAAATCATGGCGTAGCGTCCGGGGGTGAGGTCGACGGCGAAGACCCCGGCCTTGCCCGCCGCCCGGGGGGGAATCTTGGCAAGAGTGGCCACGAGCATGCGGTTGTTTCCTTTCAGCTGGGTGCGGATGGGCGGGACGTCCTCGGGCAGAATGGCCAGCACCAGCTCATGGTCGAGACGGCCGGTGTTTCGCGCTTTGAACACGACCCGCCCGCGGCCGGCCGGTGGTTTGAAGTCAAAGCGATACTCGCGCATCCCGACGTCGACCACCGGGGGACCGGGCGGCGCCGTGAGGTTTCCCGGTGCGCAGGAAGCAACCGCGGCCAGGACCGCCCCGGCGGCCAGTAGACGGCCAAGCCGCCGCGTGCGATGCCGGCGCCCCGGGGTCGAGAGCCCTGGGCAACGCTGCGAAGGCGGGATCGCAGAAGTACAGCTTCTTGGTTTTTCTAAGGGCCGGCCCCCTGCCCAATTCCATCATGTGCATGATCATTAGGACGAGGGAGTGGGCCAACACGGTCGCGTAAGATTGGGCCGTGTGGGCGGATCCGAGCCCGGCGTCCTGGGCGACGGACAGCCAACTCGTTTGAGCAGGGTTGACGCCCGGTGGCGGTTTCCTTGGGCGGAACGATTTCTTCAAAGGACCGCATCGGGATCCTGGTGCCTGGTCTGCAGTCCCTCGAGATTTAGCACGAGATTGGATCTTTTGAGCGGTCCTTTCCAGCGCCCCCTAGGCGGTCTTTCCAAGCATCCGGGTAACCTTGGTCCCGCAAACGGGGCAAGGGCCCTGGGCGGCCATACGTCCGTTAGGAAGGTCCCTCTTCTCTCCGTCGAACTCACGCTTGGTCCTGCACTTCACGCAGTAGCCTTCGTATTTCTCTGCCATTGATTTCTCCTTTTCCTCGCCCGAGATCTCGCCGGGTCGGCGAAATGAGCACGGTGAATCTCTACCCACGCTAGCACAGGAATGTGCGTGGTGAGAGGAAATTGTGCCTGTACTGGAAACTTTTCCCAGAAATGCCCGAGGCCGATATGGCTTCCATCGCTGTATATTCCGGCTCTATGGAAACCATAACTACGACCGCAGCGCCCGCGGCAGTGGGCCCTTATTCGCAGGCGAAAAAGTCCGGGAACCTGGTTATCACCGCCGGGCAGATACCCCTGGACCCCGCGACCGGTGAAATCGTGGACGGGGGGGTCGCGCAGCAGGCGGAGCGTGTGCTCGAAAACCTCAAGGCGGTACTGGAAGCCGCCGGGGCCGGCTTCGACCAGGTGCTAAAGACCACGGTTTTCCTTGACTCAATGGACGACTTCGCCGCTATGAACGAGGTCTACGAGCGCTATTTCAAAGAGCCCTACCCGGCCAGGAGCACGATCGAGGTGTCCAGGCTGCCGAAGGACGCCTTGGTGGAGATAGAGGCTACGGCAGTAATCGAGTAGGGTCTCCGTCCGGGCTAACGAAAGCCCTCCGGGCTAGTGAAAGCCCTCCGGGCTAGTGAAAGCCCCTGAACCCTCCGGCCTCTTCTTTTGCGTGGGTCCAGTAGCTTTCCAGCGTCTGCCGGTAGGCCGACGCAACGTGGTCCCAGTCAAATTCCTCTTCCGCCATCTTGCGGGCCGCCGAGCCGAGTTTCGTCGCTAGCGAGGGATCGCCGAGGATCCGCAGGAGAGCGTCTGCGGTTTCCGTGACGCTCTCGCCGTCAACGACGTAACCGGTCTTTCCGTCCCTCACCGCATCGTGGACTCCGCCCGCCTTGCCGCCGACCAGGGGAAGGCCCGTGGCGGCCGCCTCGACGAATACAAGCGGCAGGCCCTCGGTCTCCGTGCCGAGGAACTTCGGCGCGGTGGGCAGCGCGAAAACGTCCCCCGCGCAGTAGTAGCCCGGAATTTCATCCCACGGCTGGGGTCCGGTCAGCGTGACCGAGCCCGAGACTCCCAGCTCTTCACTGAGGTGCCGCAGCTTTGGGAGATCGGGGCCCCCTCCGACAATCAGTAGCTGGGCCCGGGAGTGGCGGCGCAGTATCGCCGGCATGGCCTTCACCAGCGTCCTCTGGCCCTTCCTCGCTATCAGACGACCCACAGACACAATTACCGGGGAACCCGACCTCAGGGCGTCGGGGACCACGGCGGCTTCCTTTCCGAACCGGGCGACCTCGACCCCGCAGGTGATCCGCTCGACCGCCGCCCGGCGGCCCACCAGGGCATCGACCAGCGTTTCGGCAAACGACGACTCCGCGAGCAGGACGGTGGCTTCCAGGCACACCTTCTTGAGCACGCTCCTCACGCCGGGCAGCCGCGAGGCCAGGAGGAACTCACCTCCATGCACGCTTACGGCGTAGGGAAGCCCCAGAGAAGCCCCCAGGACCCCCAGGGGCAGCGCGGAAGGGAAGTGAACAAGGTCCACCCGCCTTTTTGCGATGATCTCTTTCAGGAACGAGGTGAGGGTCCGGTTGGGGAGCAGCCGGTTCACCGGACGGCGATGCACCTCGAAATCCAGCTGGGCGTCGAATTTCCCGGCGTCCGGCGCCTGCCTGGTCACCACCGCGACGCTCGAGGGAGGCCACCGTTTCACGAGCGAATAGATGTAGTTTTCGATCCCACCCAGGATCGGGGGGAAGTCGTTTGTGACCACCAGAAGATTCACTTGATGCTCATACGTTAGCCTTTTCTTGACCTGAGGTGCTCAGGAATCTAGATTGCCCGCAGGGGCCGGGCCAATTCGCGGCCATAGGCCGTTGCTTTGAAGAAAGGACAGAAATTTGAGGAAGTACGCCGCCGAGTTTATCGCCGCTTTTTTCCTGGTTTTCGCAGGCGTTTCGGCGATCATCGCGGACCAACACCTCGGGGTTGTGCTCGTAAGGCAGCCCCTTGGCATCCTGGGAATCGCGCTTGCGCACGGGCTGGCTCTGGCCGCGGCCATAGCGGCCGTCGCGAGAATCTCGGGCGGGCACGCAAATCCTGCGGTCAGCATCGCCTTTTTTGTAGCTCGACGTATCTCGGGAAAGGATCTGGCCGGCTATGTAGCGGGCCAGTTCGCAGGTGGGATCGCCGCCGCATTCCTGGCGAAGCTTATCTATCCTGCCGCGGCCGTCGCCCAAACCAAAGTCGGGGCCCCCGGACTGGGTGATCAGGTAAGGGCGGGGCAGGCCGTAGGAATCGAAGCTGCGCTGACCTTCTTGCTCGTGTTCGTCATCTGGGGAGTCGCAGTGGACCGCCGAGGTCCGAATGCACTGGCCCCATTTGCCATCGGCTTAACGGTTACCGCCGCAGTCCTTGCCGGCGGGCCATTCACCGGCGCGGCTTTGAACCCGGCCCGGTGGCTTGGCCCCGCTCTGGCCGGAAACTCGCTCGGAAACGCAGCGGTCTGGCTGGCCGGGCCGATTCTGGGAGCCTTGCTCGCCTCGCTGCTGTACGAGATGGTTTTCCTGAACGCAGAAGAAGAGGAAGCTGAAGCCGGGACGGCAGCTGCGGCGGACGAGGCGGCAGCCCAGCGGCAGTACGCGGACACGCCCTCGCCGATGGTTCCTCCCTCGGGGCCTCCAAAACCTGCGGGAGAGCCCTCTCCGATGGTTCCCGAGCCGCCTTCAGGTCAACCCGCTTCGAAACCTGTGGAGACTCCCCAGCCAGCAGAGCCGTCGCTCCCCGCACCGCCGGGGGTCCCGGCTGCGCCGGCGCCTGCCCTTACCCCTCCCGCAGCGCCTCCGGCGCCTCCCCCGCCGTCCCCGCCTCCGGCGCCTCCATCGCCTCCACCTCCGCCTGCCCCCCGCGGCGAAGGCGAAGAAAGACCCGGTAGCGACGGCTAGGCTTCGGCAGGCTTAACGCTTAGAAGAAATGAGAAGGGCGTTCTCCGGGGGGATGGGGAAAGGAGAACGCCCTTCGTTGGGCGGCGATAAGCCGACCAATCCTTGGTTCCGGCTTCTTATCGGAAGCCGGGATAAGTAGCTTTTAGACCGCTTCCGGCTGGAGCTCGGAAAGCCTCTGCTCGATTCTTGTACGCAGGCTCATCAGCTCGGCTACTTCCTGCTCTTTGCTCTTCGGCTCTTCAGCGCAGCACTCGCATCCGCACTGGCAAGCCTCTTCGGCTTCGGTTACGAGAGTCATCTCGCCACAACCACATGAACATCCCATTTCTACTTGGTCACCTCCTTCGTATCTATCAGCCGCTGTGACCGTTGGCCGGTCCGCCTGCTTTGCTCGGGCTGGTTTCCGGGGCCACCCAGTCCGCGAGGCCCTGTATTTGCATCAATTCGTCGGCGCAGTGCCAACGGCGATTGCCCTCCTGGACGCACCCGCCTTCCTCGGGCCAAACCTCGACCATGCGGGCCAGCTCGCTTCGGAGGGCGGTGAGCCTGATCAGCTCCTCATCGACGCTGTCGATCCTCTTGCGGAGAAGGGTCGCAGTGTGGCCGCACGGGCAAAGTCCGGTGTCCCTGACGCTGAGCAAGTCCTTGATCTCTTCCAGGGTGAGGCCGAGGCGCTGACTGCCTTTAATGAATCGGAGCCTGTCGACCGACTCGTCATCGTAGACACGGTATCCCGAAGGGGTCCGCTCGGGCCTGGGGAGCAGTCCGATCTTCTCGTAATATCGGACTGTGTCGGTTCTTACCCCAAGCCGACCGGCCAGTTTCGAAATCGTCATCATCGCAACACCAAGTGTAAACCCTGGAGTGAACTCAAAAGTCAAGCGGACTCCAATGTTTTGGCGAACTGAGAGATAAATGCGAGAAATTAGGTTCGGGATCGCCGGTCTGAAGGACGTCCGCGACTTGAAGGGCTCGATGGATTTTCTGGTGGCCGGGGGTTTCCGGGCCTGCGAAGTGCAGTTCGTAAAGGAGTTCACCCTCAAGGAGTCCGAGGCCCGGGCCCTGGGGGAAGTTGC
>JBOGWH010000099.1:0-4303 GCA_050692975.1 Actinomycetota bacterium
AGGTGATGATGAGCAACTGCCTGCATTCGCTGACTTCCCCGGCCGACCCATGCCTAACCGCCCTGCGAATTCCCACGACATTCGATCTGGTGGCCTACCTGAAGACGATCGGTTGGGGAGGTTTTTAGGGACCGCTCCGAGGCGCGCTTCAGCCGGGTTCCGATAATGCCGATACCTCTTTTAAGCAAGCAAGTGCTTATTTCATACGGCGAATGGGTAATTCTGGCGGATCAACCGGGCCGGCGGTACAGTAGCCCGGCAGGGAAAGGGAGATCATGAAAGCCGCTCGCCATAAATTGACCGCCTCTATTCACGGCGCCCTCACGGCGGCATTGCTGCTGTGCCTGGCCGCCGCGGCCGTGGTGGTCCCCGGCGCCGCGTCGGCCGAGGCCGCAGGCAGGGGCGGCGAGCGGGTCGAGCATCCCCTTCAAAACGAGCCGAGAAAGGGACTCCGTTTCGACGGCCTCGAGCCTCCCGGCGAGAAATGTGGAAAGGCGCTGCGTGCCCCCAAGAGCGACCGTTGCTCGCACGGACCGGACCCCGCCCCGCCGGGTGTCGACATCACCCAGCGGACGCCGCCTGAGACGGCCGAATCCGACAACCTCCTGGACGTGGTTGACGGCACCGTGGGCGCCGTGACCGGCCTGCTTACCGGCTCGGAGGTGCCCCAGTCGGTGAGCTGCGAAGGGGACGGAGCGTCCGGTAAGCGGTTTCAGGCCGTATACGCGCGGGCTTCCAACGCCCCCGACCGCTACTCGACCTACCTGGCGTCGATCCGGCAATGGGCCGGGAATGCTTCCCAGGTCTTCAGGGACAGCGCAGCCGTAACCGGCGGAGTCCGCGACATGCGCTGGGTGACGAACGCCGACTGCTCGCTAAACGTCCTGAACGTGACGCTCTCCAGCACCGGGGACGACAACATCGACAACACGATCAACGAGCTGTACTCAAAGGGCTACAGTTCCACCAACCGGATCTACGTCGTGTGGATGGACGCAAATGTTTACTGCGGGATCGGGACGGTAGACATCGACGACCGCGCTTCGTCGGCCAACGCGAACAACGCCGGGCCCGCCTATGCCCGTATCGATAACGGATGTTGGGGCCTCAGCAACTCCGTGGAGGCTCACGAGGCAATGCACACCATCGGGGGCGTCCAGCAGTCGGCGCCGCATTCCACCTTCCGCCTAGCCCCCACCCAGCCGGGGACCTTCCACTGTTATGACGAGAGCGACCGGATGTGCTACGTGGACGCACCGGGAGTGAATCTGCTTTCGCTGTGCCTGGACACCTCCCGTGAAAAGCTCTTCGACTGCAACGGAGACGACTACTTCAACACCTCTCCGGCCGCCGGCAGCTATCTGGCCAACTACTGGAACTCGGCCAACAGCGACTTTCTCATCAAAACGGCCACGGCCCCTTCAACCCAGGCGAAATACACTGCCCTGTCACCCTCGCGCATCCTCGACACACGAAACGGCACCGGGGGGATATCCGGGCAGGTAGGCTCCGGCCAGACCGTAAACGTCAAGGTCACCGGAACCGGCGGAGTCCCCTCCACCGGGGCGACCGCGGTCATGCTCAACGTGGCGGCGACCCAGCCCAGCGCCGCCAGCCACCTCACGGTGTTCCCCGCCGGCACCACCGCGCCCAACGCCGCAAACTTGAATTTTGCCGGGGGCCAGACCACCTCCAACCTGGTCGTGGCCAAGGTGGGCTCCAACGGCAACATCTCGGTGTTCAACAACTCCGGAAACGTCCATCTGATCATCGACGTCCAGGGCTACTACTCCGACGCCTCCACTTCCTTCGGTTCCGGCCTCCTGGATGTACTCTCACCGCTGGTTGCGGCGGCCCCGGTTGCGGCGGCCGTCCTTACCGCACCGGCCGATGCAGTCGCCGGGGTGGCCCAGATCGTGTCGGGGGTCGCGGAGGCTCTTTCGGACGAGGGCGAAGAAGGCTCTGGTCTGACACCCGATCAGCTTCTGGTTCCTCCCGACGGCGGCGGCGAGCCCTCGGTTCCCCCCGGGGACATCGTCATTCCTCCCGAAGAACCCTTGCCACCTCCGTCAGAGAGTACGGGCGAAGAAGGGGTAGCCGGCAAGGTCGTCCGTGGAGTTGCGTCCCTGGCGGACAGGACGGTCACGGGCCTGGTGGAGAAGCTCAAGGGCGCCGCAGGAAAGTAAGGCCGGCCTATGCGGCTCCCACTTCGGCCGTCGCCTCGATGATGTCCTTGGCGGTATCTATGCCCCGCCAGTATCCCTCGATTCGGTAGCCCCCCAGCCTGCCGGCCTTCGCCAGCTCGGGGAAGGTGCTGTCTTCATGGTCGCCTTTG
This sequence comes from Actinomycetota bacterium, assembly GCA_050692975.1. Lineage (GTDB taxonomy): Bacteria > Actinomycetota > CADDZG01 > JAHWKV01 > JAHWKV01 > JBOGWH01. The sequence goes on from JBOGWH010000099.1 coordinate 2,336, forward strand.
TCTGGAAGCATGCCGGCCACCGCGGCCTCCATGAGATAGACCCCCCCGTTTATCCAGTACGGCAGGCGGGGACTTTGAACGAATCCTCTAACCAGATCGCCCTCGAGCTCGGCGATTCCCCATGTGGTCGCATACGGGGCCAGAGCTATGGTTGCCGCGGCTTCGAGCTTGTCATGCTGAGCTACCAGCTCGGAGATGGGAAAGTCGGTCAGGATGTCCCCGTTCATTGCCAGCCACGGCTCCTCGGGAAAGGGGAGGCTTCGCGACGCGTACTTCAGCCCCCCGCCGCGGCCCAGCGGCTCGCTTTCGACCGCATAGGTGATGTCCACCCCAAGCTGCCGGCCTCGGCCGAGGTGCTCCGAGAGCATCTCGGCCCGGTACCCGCACGAAATCACGACGTGCTCTATCCGGTTCACTACCAGCCAGGCGATTTGCCTCTCCACGATCGGCTTGCCTGCGATCTCGACCATCGCTTTGGGGCGCTCGTCGGTATGGGGCCGCATGCGGGTGGCTTTGCCACCCGCAAGGATTACCGCCTGCCTGACCAGGGGGACCTACTTGATATTGACCTTCACCAGGTCGGCGACCAGCGGGTTGAAGGGGACGTGGGTCTTGTCGCCGACGACGACCCATATCGAGTGCTCCCCGGGGCCGAGTCCCTTGAGCTTGAACTTGGTGTCGATGGTGTGGAAGATCCTGTTTTCCTCCGCCGGAGGGATCGGCTGCCCGTTGGCCTCCGGGGCCTTCTCGGGGTCGATCAGGATGTGCAGGTGGCCGGTCTGAGGAGCGGCGCCGGTATCGGCGTCCGCCTTAACGAGCGTCACACCCGCCACGGCGATGTTCAGTTCCCCTTCCTGGCCGGTGGGGATATCCTCAGGGGTGACGGTAGCGTCCACCGTCGGGCCCTCAACCCTGACTTTGACGGCCACGTCCTCCGTGGAGATTCTCTTGTGGGTTCCATCGCCGAGAACCACCTTGAAAGTGTGATCTCCAACCGGCAGACCGGGGATCAACACGGGATTGTCGGGCGAGTGAACAATCCCGGGCTCCACGGGAATTACCTCCCCGACGGCCACCGGATCGCGATCGATAAAAACATGAAAGTGCCCGGACTTGCCGGACGTGTCTCCGTCGGCCCTGACTATCTTGATATTGGAGGGGGTCAGCGACAGGCTCACCACGTTGCCTTTGATTACTTCACCCTCGCCGGGAGACTTGATCGCCACCGACGGTGGTGCTGCAGATTCGGTCGGGGAAGGAGATACCTCGGTTTCAGTGTCGCCGCCTCCGCAAGCCCCGAAAAGCAGGATCGCTGCTCCCAGGAATGCCGTCAGCCGGTAGTTCCGTTTCATTTGATGCCCCTTTCAGTAGTGATCAGCAGTCTTATTTCCACTCCGGGAGATGTCAAGGATCGGCCGGCTCCGATTCGCGATCGGGTGCAGCTTCGGCGGGACGGCCGGAGGTTTTCGGCGGTGTGAAGCGCTTCCACGTCTGACCGATGCCCGTCAGGTACCCGGCCATCTTTGCCAGGTCCATGAGGACCTCCAGCACCGGCAGCGCCACCAGGGCCCCCAGCGCCCCCGGCAAAGAAAGACGCCTGAATGCCCGGCGAAAAGGCCGGCGCAGCCACACCGCCCCCAGTGCTGCCGGGAAAAGCAGCCAGATGGGCGCTATGAGCCACAACGGAGCCAGGGCCGCAAACGCTATGTAGGCGAAGAACCGGGCGGCGTGCCGGTACATGTACATGCCTCCCAGGCTGTCGCCGCGGGCGTAATGGTAGTACTGGCGCATAAAGCTGCGCAGGCCCGGCCTCATGCGCCACCGCACAATCGCTTTGGGGGCAAAAGCCCGCTTGAGCCTGGCGGTCCGAACCGTGAAATTGAGGAACATGTCTTCTCCGACCTCGAGCCATTCGGGATAACCGTGCACGGCCTCCCAGACCGTTTTGGGGAAGGCGACGGACCTGGA
>JBOGWH010000100.1:0-1767 GCA_050692975.1 Actinomycetota bacterium
GCTGTACTCAACCCACTACTTAAACGAGGTAGAGACCCTCGACGCCTCGGTCTCGATCATCGAGCGGGGCCAGGTGATCGCCCGCGGAAGCGTCGGCGATCTGATCTCGGCCCATGCCAAGGCTGCAGTCGAACTGACTTTCGAAGGCGATCCCCCCGACATCAGCATCGAGGGCCAGATCGTGCGGGCCGATTCCCGGCTGACGATCTTGAGCGACAATGCCGCATCGACCGCGGCGGAGGCCCTGTCCGCGCTGGGCAGCCACGCCAACCAGTTGGTCTCGGTGCAGATCATTAACCCGAGTCTCGAAAGCGTGTTTCTCACCCTTACCGGCCGCCGCTTCGACCACGAAGACGGCCCTGTCCCGCAAGAGGAGGCGAAAGATGTCGCTAAGGCCTAGCTGGGCTATCGCCAAGCACGAATTTCGGACCATGTCCAAGGATATGGAAACCCCCATCTTCATGCTATTCATGCCGCTGCTGATGATGGCTTTGATGAAGCCGTTGTTCAAAATCGCCCTCAACAGCGAGGGGTTCGGACAGGCCAACGGCTCAGAGCAGGCGGTGCCGGGCATGGCGATGATGTTCGCTTCCTTTTACGTGGGCTACATGGGCTTCGCTTTTTTCCGGGACCACGGCTGGGGCACCTGGGAAAGGCTGCGGGCCAGCCCCGCCCGGCCGATGGAGATAATGGGGGGCAAGCTGCTGCCGCCGCTGACGATCTCAATCGTGCAGCTGCTGACTCTGTTCACGCTCGGCGTGTGGTGGTTCGGGCTGGAGCTGCCCGAGTCGGTGGGGGCCTTGGCCTTGGTCAGCGGTGCCCTGACTCTGTGCCTGATGGCCTTCGGAGTGATGGTCACGGCGCTGTGCCGGACTTCCCAGCAGTTAAGCGCCATCGGGGGCCTGGGGTCGATGCTGTTCGGGGTCCTGGGCGGTGGGTTTGTCCCGATCTCGGCCATGCCCGCTTGGGCGCAAAACGTCGCTCCCGTCCTGCCGACCTACTGGGCGATGAAGAGCTTCCGCTCGATCCTTTTGACCGACGCCGGGGTGGGCTCGGTCGCCGGCGCGGTTGCGATAATGCTCGGCTTCTCGGTCGTGTTTGCCGTCGTGGCCGCCACCAAGTTTCGCTTCGAGGAGACAAAGATCTACTACGGGTAGCCGGTGCGCCCCCGGGGCCCCGGTAGCGGGTTCGAGAGGCGGTGGGGGCCTCCCGAACCCGTTTAAAACATTTCGATCGGGTCGAAGATCGCCTTCAGCTCACTGGCCGACATCGAGCCGATGGGCGCCTGCGAGATCGGCCTGCGGGTCAGTTCGGGCTCTCTGGGGCCCGTGCCTTCGCTCTGCGGCCGGTTCTGCTGCATCTGCTGCTTCGAATCCTTCATCGCTGCCTCCCCCGGTAGCCTTTGTGGTCCGTTGCCTCTGCTAACTGCTAAAACGAATGACCGGCCGAAATTCCACTGTTGCGGGCCCTTCGTTTCGGCCTTCATACAGGTAATCGTACGCGGGGGGCCAAAAGGAAACATCCGTCATTTGACCTATTTTTGGGCAGAATTTTCTGGGCTGGCAGCGGCGCGAAGGTGGCGGCTGGGCTTGAGCCTTTGCGCGGCCCGAACCGCGCCTAGCTCCGGCAGTGGCTTCAGGCCTCCACGAAGGATTTCGTCAGGGCCGCGACGAGGCGTGAGATTGCGTTTCGCAGGCCGTAGCTTCGGCGATCTCGAAGACGTAGGGATCGGGGATTGTGGTGGGCCGGGTTAGATCTGTTTGAGGC
>JBOGWH010000101.1:0-3495 GCA_050692975.1 Actinomycetota bacterium
CTGTCTGGAAGTGCCCTCTGGGTATTCCTTAATATTATTAAGGTTTTCTCCCCTCTTGGGCCTGCCTCTTGGGTTCTGAGTTGCCTCGTGTCGATCAAGTTCAGGCAGTCGCCGGAGGCCGCTGGGGTTGGACCCGGCAGCATGCCAATCGCCACATCGCCGCCGTCAGAGTTGTTGAGATTTTGGACCAATTGGTTCCATTTCTAACGAACACCAGGCCCGAGAATTGACTCCGATTCTCCAACTTGCCCCCCGGTGAAGCCGAAGGGAGATGCCCGAACGCGTAGAATTGAGCCCTAGGTTTTCCCTTCCCCACAAGTGAACACCTCAAAAGACAAAGCCCCGGCGAGGTCACAGGCCGCCCGGGGCTTTGTCTTTTCCGGCTACGAAACGGCTATCCCTTTTCCGCTATTGGTTTTGGTCGGTATTTGGTCGGCGAACCATCGAGAAACCCTGCTAAATGATGCAAACTAGCACGATTGTGGAATGTGCCTGCGCAGGCGAAGATTCCGCATTTCCCCTGGTCAGCGAATTACCCCATTAACTTTTGACACGGAAGAGGTCCGAGGTTCAAATCCTCGTGCGCCCACGAGAAATTTTTTGTTGCCCCCGCAGCCTGTTTAAGTTTCAGACGGCTATGGCACGAGCCCGGAGCCTTTTCAGGGCTGCCCGGGCCGCAAAATACCCGCACATCCCGTGAACTCCGCCCCCCGGCGGTGTTGAAGACGAGCAGAGAAACAGCTTAGGGTCCGGCGTTGTGTATGGATTTACTCTCGCCACCGGCCGTGTGAACAGCTGTGTCAGATCCTGCCTACCTCCATTGATGTCGCCTCCGATCAGGTTCGGATTATGGCTCTGAAGTTGCCCGGTATTCATTGTGGAACGGCCTGCCACCACGTCTCGAAATCCCGGAGCAAATCGCTCGACCTGTGCTTCGATCTGCTCGGTCATATCCTCGCCGGATCCGTGGGGTACGTGGCAATAAGCCCACGCGGTGTGCCCGCCCGCGGGGGCCCTGGTCGAATCAAATAGGCTGGGCTGAGAGAACAGCACGAAAGGCCTGTCGGGATACTCCCCTCGGTCTACCTGCTTCTCGGCATGGGCGATCTCGTCCAGCGTGCCGCCCAGGTGCAAAGTGGCACTGCTCCGGCAGACTGCCGAGGTCCAGGGCACGGGCTCGCTAAGGGCCCAGTCGATCTTAAAAACCCCGCAACCGTAACGGTACCGTCTGAGGCTGTTGATGTACCTTTCGGGGAGCCTGCCGCCGGCGATTCCGACCAACTGGCGCGGGGTGACGTCGAGAAGGTAGACGCTTGCTCCGGGTAGATCGTCTATCGATGCTACTGGTGCCGACGTGTGGATTTCCCCCCCCAGGCTCTTGAGATAGGCGGCCATGGCATCGGCAATTCGCTGTGACCCACCCCTGGCTATTGGCCAACCGGCGCTGTGGCACAGCAGCCCGAGCATCAATCCGAAGCCGGCGCTGGGGCTCGCATCCAGCGGCAGCATCGAATGGCCCGCCATTCCTGCCAGCCATGCCCGGGCCCGCTTCCCTTTGAAAAGCGACCCGGCCAGGCCTCCTGCCGATCTCAGGGCTCGCAGCCCGAATGCAGCAGTCGCAACCGGATGCCGGGGGAGCCTAAATGGTCCAAGGAACTGTTTCATGAGGGCTTCCTGCGCCCGGGCCAGCGGCTGCATCAGTCTCAGATATGCCGATTCGTCCTGGCCGAGGGAGGCGGCGGTTTCTTCGACCGATCTGCCCACAACCACAGGATCCTGGCCGTCGAGTGGGTGGACCAATTGAGCAGGCGAATATACAAGCTCGAGGCCGTGGTCGGAGAGAGGGAGGTCTGCGAAGAAAGGCGAAACGGCGACGAGAGGGTAGACGGCTGAGCAGACATCATGAATGTAGCCCGGGAGCGTCAAGGTCTCCGACCGGCATCCTCCGCCTACCCTGTCGGCACCCTCATATATCTCGACCGTTCGGCCGGCCCTCGCGAGAGTGATGGCCGCCGCGAGCCCGTTGGGTCCGGCGCCTACAACTACAGCGTCAGGGCTCACGAAGAAAGCGTGTGGTCATCATGCGCAGTCTAGTGGGCCCTCCCGTCATGCTCCTGCGAGGAGCCCTGTTGTTTGTCCCTGTCCACTTGGCGGGTACCGGCGTCACTGGCTGCAGTCTCATGGGGGATGGGCGGAGTGGTCTCCGCAACGGGGGCCATCTTTCTACCGATGCGCGCGCTGACGTGGACCGGGGGTTCCTCTGGCACCCCCGGTCCATGGATCAACGAGTCACGGGTGCGCTTGGTGGGACCAAGGTACTGTCGGTAGGAGATTTACATTCGCATCGCGGCGATGACCGGGCCTGCATTACTCTTGAATTTGTGGCCGGCGCCTGGGAATGCTTTTAGCAAGATGCGTGCTCACCGGGCGCAGCGCGTGGAGGATCATTTAAATTCGCCTTCAGCACAGCTAACTGAGGAGTTGACCGAGGAGGCCCCGCAAAGGGTCCTGCCGGGAGAAGGTCAGCCGGAAGAAGGGAGCGTGACCGATCCGGACGTGCCGTGGATCGTGGTGGTCTGGAACGATCCGATCAACCTAATGTCGTATGTGGTCTATGTATTCCAAAAGTTATTCGGGTATTCCAGAGAGAAGGCAACCAAACTGATGCTGGACGTTCATCACAAAGGCCGCGCTGTCGTCTCGTCGGGGACCAGAGAAAAGGCGGAGTCCGATGTTTTCCGCCTTCATTCATACGGCCTTTGGGCCACGCTGACCAAGGACAGATAACCATTCCGCCGAAGTTGAAGAACGCGAATATGGCGGGCACCCTTTCGTATGCTGAGGTGGGCCTTATTTCGGGGGGGCATTGTGGTTACTTCCGGGGCCCTATCTTGGGAGCCGGGCGCGTTATTCCGCCCGGGGATTATTTCGACAGGCGATCTCTACCTCCACCCGGGAGGAACGACTCTGTTTGAAGGGGGGAGGTCGGGGCCCACTGCCCTGTTCGATGAGCAGGAGGCCGATGCTCTGAGGCTAATCGTTTCCGACTATCTGACCTTTATGGATACGCCTCGTGACCCCGCTGATCCGGTCGTGGCGCGGCTTTTTCCCTCGGCGAGCCTCGATGACGAGAAGGTGGCCGCCGAGTATAAGGAGCTCGTCCAGGGCGATCTTTCTGCCCTTAAGCACGCCAATGCCAGAACCGCTCTGCAGAGCCTCGGTGAATCGGGCGGCTGGAAGGCAGAGCTGTCGGAGGAGGAGCAGGAAGCCTGGCTGGCCCTGCTGACCGATCTTCGCCTGATTATCGGAGTACGTCACGACGTGACGGAGGAGACGATGGACATGCAGCTGGACCCGTCCGATCCTGACCATCATGACTTGCTGTTGATGCACTACATCGGAGGGCTCCAGGAGTCGCTTGTTCAAGCAATCTCTGAGCCGGGTGACCAGCCGCTCGGATGACACTGCGGCGGACTTCAAGGACCGGGTTAGGAC
>JBOGWH010000102.1:0-1142 GCA_050692975.1 Actinomycetota bacterium
GCCCCCAGCGCCTGAAGCCAAAGTACCAGCGGCCCGAGGGCCGAGGTGTCTCCGGCCAGCCCGGATTCGGATTCGCCGACGATGAAGGGCCCCGCCGCCGGAGAGGCCCCGGGCGCTCCCCCCTGCAGCTTTGCCATTACCGCCAGGCGTTTGCCGGAAGAATAGGCGGGGTGCGAAGTCACCAGGGTAAGGCGGCCGTCGGCGCTGGGGCCGATCGCGTCGGGACGGCCCGGCTTTACGATCTTTTTTGCGACGACCTTGTACTTGAAGCTTCCCCCGAAAGAGGCGGCGTGGATGATGTCTCCCTTTTTCAGGTCGTCCAGCCGGCTAAATGGGCCCCCGAAAGTGGTTCTGCGCCCGGCGACGACCATATTGCCCTTCTTCCCCGGAAAGGGAGTGCCGCGCATGTGGCCGGGACCCTTTTCGAGGTTGTAGGGGGTCGTGCCCTCCACCAAGACTGTTTTCAGATCCAATGCCGGAATTCGAAGCACTCCCATGACTTCGCCCGGCTTGGGGGTTCCCGCAACACCACCGGCTTTCAGGGCTTTCTTGAAATCGCCCAGCAACTCTGTCTGGCCCTTGGCGTTGATGAGGCCCGAGCCGAGGAACTGGTAGGCAAGAAACAAGATCAAAAAGGCCCCGGCGCCGGTGATCCAGGACCCGGCCGCCGCCCGTACCCGCCTCACTGGGGGAATGTCGACCGTATCGTCCGGAGGCGAAAGGGCTGCCTCCACCGCGGCAAGCCGCCGGCGCTGGTCGGAAAGCCGGGCCCACTGGTGATCGGTAAGTTCGTCCCCAGAAAGGGTGCCGGCCGTCTCCTCAACCGAATTGACGGCGTCTACCAGCAAATCGATCCTCGTGTTGACCGGCTGGGCGTCGATTCGCGACCCGCCAAGAACCCTCAGGGACCCCGCGGGTCTATTCATGATTTATCAGCCTCCCCAACCGGGTACGTGAAAGCCACGTCCTGGCCTTCCTCCCCGGGGGGGTCTGAAGCCAGACCGGCAACGCCACCGCCGGGCCCGTCGCAAAGGAGCCGGCGGCCGCCAGGGCAAGAGCGGGCAGGATCATGCCGGCCCTTGAAGGCATTAATGGGTTCGCCTCCCCCAGGACCTCAGCAACTCGCTTGATCACAGTCCGGA
>JBOGWH010000103.1:0-2722 GCA_050692975.1 Actinomycetota bacterium
TAGATGGCGACGGCCGACGCAGTCCAGGCGCCGCCCCGCAGAAAGGGCGGCTGGCGGATGGTCGCGCGCAAGGAGTTCGCCGACCATCTTCTATCGGTGCGGTTCACCATCTTGATGGTGATCATGGGGCTGGCCGCCCTCTTCGCCGTGTACACGGCGGCCTCCCAGATCCGGGAAGTGGCGGAGAGCTCATCGGATTTCCCGGCCCTGTTCCTCAAGCTGTTCACCGTTTTTGAGGAGGGCAGCCGCCTGGAGCTTCCGTTCTTCGAGCTGATCGGCCTGCTGGGGCCGCTGCTGGGGATCATGTTCGCCTTCGATGCAATCAACGGGGAGCGGACACAGGGGACGCTGCCAAGGCTGCTTTCCCAGCCCATCTACCGCGACGACGTGATCAACGGCAAGTTCGTTGCCGGCCTTTCCGTGATCGGGCTGATCCTGCTGGCGCTGGTGATGATCCTTTCGGGCGTGGGAATGTTTCGCATCGGAATTACGCCCACCTGGCGAGAGGTTGGGCGGCTGGCGGTCTGGCTCATCGTCACCATGTTCTACATAGGGTTCTGGCTGGCGCTGTCGCTGCTTTTCTCTGTGACTCTGCGCAGGGCGGCCACGTCCGCTCTGGCGGCGATAGCGGCATGGTTGGTGGCAACTCTGTTTGCGGGCTTGCTCATCGGGATAGCAGCCGATGTTGTTTCGCCGATGGGGGACCCGCCGGCCCCGATCGAGGAGCTGAACAACAAGAAGGCGGAGCTTAGAATTGCGCGGCTTTTCCCGGCCACGCTGTACGGCGAGTCGTCGCAGGTCCTCCTCCAGCCCGAGCAGCGGACGGTCGGCATCGTCTTTTTGAACCAGGTCCAGGGGGCGACTCCGGGAGAGCTTTCTTTGAACCAGAGCCTGCTGGTGGTTTGGCCCCAGGTAACCGGCCTGATGGCCGCCACCGTCCTGTGCTTCGTCGGTGCTTACGTCATGTTCATGAAGCAGGAGGTAAGAGCCTAGCGGCCGGCCCCGGCTAAGATTCCCCAATGGGTGGCTTCACCATAGCCCGAGTCAAGGGCATTCCGGTCCGCATCGACCTCTCTTTGATCCTGATCGGATTTTTCTTCTTCGTCCTACCGGCCACCCGCGCTCCCTCTTCGATCAGGACGGGAGCAATCGTCGAATCGGTGCTGTTGATGGTTGCCGTCTTCGGCACGATCTTCTTGCATGAGCTCGGTCACGCGTTTGTGGCGATGAGGGAGAAGATGCATATTCACAACATCACCCTGTGGGCCCTGGGAGGTTTCGCCACGATCAGCGGAGGCCGGCCCACTCCGGGCCCGCATTTCAGGGTTGCGGTGGGAGGGCCGGTCGTGACCGCCGTTTTGGCCGTCGTGCTGCCGGTGGTCGCCAGAGTGTTGTTCGACGGCGATATTACGCCGCCCGACCCGGCTTCCGTGCTGGCTCAAACCGGCAGCCTGCAGCTGTGGCTGCTCGCCTTCAACCTCATCCCCGCATACCCACTGGATGGGGGACGGATGTTCCACACCGCTTTGTGGGCCTACAAGGGGAACCTGACCTGGGCCAGCAACATCGCCGGTGCGGTCGGTAAAGCCTTCGGGATGGCCCTTGTCGGCCTGGCCGTAATTTCCTTTCTCCGCCTCGACTTCGCCCTGCCGGCATTCCTGCAAATCGATCCCCTATTCGCGGTCCTGCTGGGGTTCATGATCTACAGCGGCGCCAAGAACCCTCCGGTGATGCCGATGATGCATCCGCCCGACGGAGCGGTTGTCGGCGACTTCATGGTGCGGGATTTCGTGGTCTGCGAGCCGGGGATGAAGATCTCCGACCTGCTCGACTCTTTCCGCCGCGTGACCGCCCGCCCGACCGCGCTGGTGCTGACCGACGGCGCTCCGGTCGGCATGATCACGAAATCGGTGGCCCTGGACGTGGCAGAGGACGCGAGAGAAACGACATCGGTGTCCCAGGTCATGATCCCCAAAGAGCAGATCCGCACGGTCGACGCGGATGAGCCCGTAAGCAAAGCCAGGGAAGCGATCGAGCACGGGGCCGACACCGCGGTCGTGCTGCACAACGACGTGGTGGTCGGCCTGGTGAGCGTCTCGGACGTTGCCCGGGCGATAGTCCTGGAGGAGCCCGGCGCCGAACCTGTCTAGGCGGTCCGGAACGCCCGCCTAGCGGCGGGAACGAATCAGCGCAGCGACGCCAACCGCAACTCCGGCCCCGGCGAAGCCGACCGCCAGGATCCAGAAGGGAAAGCCCGAAGACGGCGAAGGCCCTTCGGGCGGGCCGGCGGCCGGAGGGGGGCGGGTGCGGCCTCCGGGTCGCCTGCCGGCATGCACGAACGAACGCTTGTCGAAGATGCCCGACCCTTCCACGTACACCCAGCCGTCGTAGGCAGAGGGCCGGTAGGCGAACGCCCCCTGTGAAAAGAAAAGGGGCGCCACCGGCACGTCGTCGGCGAGCAGGGTAAGCGCCTCGTCCACGGCCTGCTGCCTGGCGGCGGGATCGGGCGTTGAGGCGATCCGTTCCGCCAGGGAATCGAACGCCGGGCTGGCGTAGCCGGAGTAGTTGAAGGCGGCGTCTTTCGGGTCTGAGCCGAAAAGACGCCTGAGGAAGTCGGGATCGTAGCTGGCCAGAGGGGGCGCTCCCCAGATCGCCGCCTCAAAAGTGGGGGCGGAGCCGTCTTCTCCCACCGCAGCCGACAGCTCGTCGCGGGACACTCGCT
>JBOGWH010000104.1:0-3013 GCA_050692975.1 Actinomycetota bacterium
ATCGGCTCGCCCATCGCGAAAAGCTGGAGATGCTGCTCCATGATCTCCATGTAGTTGCACTCCGGGTTTAGCGGAGTGATGTTCAGAGTCTTGCGGGCTTCACGGTCGTACTTGTGATAGTCGTCCGTGCAGATCGCCGTCACCCTCTCCCGGCCGATAATGTTCAAAATGCCGTCCGTGAGTGTCGTCTTTCCGGACGCGGAATCACCCACCAGGCCCATCATGATGGGCCTGGAGCCTTTCCGATCTTGGTTGGGCATAAACAGGGAGTTAGTCGCCACGGAGCCCATACAATAACCTTTTCCGAGGCGCGTGGGCACTCCGGCAGGGGCGTCGATAAGACCGCGTCTGTCCGGGGGGTATTCTGTGCCTCATGCCGGGAGCAAAAGAGCTTTACGATCGCGTCCGCGAGAACCAGGCCAGGCTCGGGACCGGAGACACGGATGAGGCCCTGGAGCGAGCGGAGCCGCTGCGACAAGAGGCCCTGCGGATCCTTTCACGGGGAGCGATGCTCAGCTCGTTTGAGAAGGACTATGCAACGGCAGCCCTGGCCTATGCGACGGTCACCCTGATACTGGGAATGGCCGAAACCAAACTCCCTGCCGAATTCGTTCCAAAAGTGCGGGAGTTGGCGGCTGAATCGATCCCCCTGAACCGGCCGGGAAGCGACCTGTACAAGGTGCCGGCCGCCACGGCCGAGATCCTGGCGAGGGCCGGAGACGCCGAAGGGTCGGTGTGGGCCATCAAGAAAGCCGAGCAGATGAGGCCGGGTCTGGAGGAGCTGCAGAAGGTTGCTGTTGGGATCAAGTCCATGTACCCGCAGGTCTACTCGGAGATGCCCGATCCGGTTGCGGATACCCCTCCGGAGCTGCCCGCCGGCCGGAAATAGTCGTTCTACGCGCTCGAATTAACTGTGGGAAGATGAACGCCCCATGAGTGAAGCCAGAATATTTCCTTCCGTCCTTAATGCCAATCTCGGCGAGCTTGCCGAGGAGGTAAAAAGGCTGGAGAAAGCGGGCGTGGACGGCATTCAGTGGGACGTCATGGACGGCCATTTCGTGCCGAATCTCACTTTTGGATCCGACGTCATCAAAGCCTGCCGCGGCGTTACGGACATGCCGTTCGAGGCGCACCTGATGATCGAGAATGCCGAAACCTGGGCGGAGGCCTATCTCGAGGCGGGTTGCGAAACGGTGATCGTCCATCCCGAGGCCCAAATCCACCTCCACAGGACTCTTGAGCAAATCCGTGCCGGTGGTGGGAAAGCAGGAGTCGCGCTGAATCCCGCAACTCCCCTGGAGGCGATCCGCCACGTGGTCGGGTCGATCGACCATCTGCTGATAATGACGGTTAACCCCGGTTTCGGCGGACAGAGCTACATCGCCGAGATGGAACCGAAGATCTCCGAGGCCCGCAAGCTCATCGAATCTACCGGCCGGCCAATCGCTCTGGAGGTCGACGGCGGCATATCTGCGGACACGATCGCGGCCGCCGCCTCTGCAGGGGCGGATTATTTTGTCGTAGGCTCTGCATTGTTCAGGCATCCAGAGGGGCTGGAGGCGGCAGTTACCGAGTGCAGGAAGGCCCTCGGGGCGGGAGCCTGAATTTGACCTTCTGATGCTTCAGAATGCATCAACCCCCGCCGGGGTAAGTAAATCAATGAGGAGGATTAGCAGCTGCAGAATACATTGACGACCGACCTCGACCAGCTTTGCATCAACACCATCCGCACGCTGTCGATGGACGCGGTCGAAAAAGCCAAGTCCGGACATCCGGGCACGCCTATGGGCGCGGCGCCGATGGCGCATGTGCTCTGGACCCGCTTCTTGAAGCACAATCCGGCCGACCCGATGTGGCCGGACCGCGACCGCTTCGTGCTCTCCGCGGGCCACGCTTCGATGCTTCTGTACTCACTGCTGCATCTGACCGGCTACGACCTCACGATCGATGATTTAAAGGAATTCCGCCAGTGGAATTCGCGGACCCCCGGACATCCCGAGTACCGGCACACGCCGGGAGTCGAAACCACCACCGGCCCGCTGGGTCAGGGGTTTGCCAACGGCGTTGGAATGGCGATCGCGGAGAGGCTGCTTGCGGCCCGCTTCAACCGCTCCGGACTGAACATCGTCGATCATTACACCTACGCCGTGTGCTCCGACGGCGACCTCATGGAGGGAGTGGCTTCAGAGGCCGCCTCCCTGGCCGGCCATCTGAGGCTCGGAAAGCTGGTGTACATGTATGACTCCAACCACATCACCATCGACGGCCGGACCGATCTGGCCTTCTCGGAAGACGTCGGCAGGCGCTTTGAGGCCTACGGCTGGCACGTCGCCCGCGTCGAGGATGGGAACGACCTGGCCGCGATCAACAGTGCCCTGGAAGAGGCCCGCGAGGATGAGCGCCCCTCGCTTCTGGTCGTCACCACGATCATCGGGTTTGGAGCACCTAATAAGCAGGACAAATCGGTTTCGCACGGCGCTCCACTGGGACCCGATGAGGTCCGGGCGGCGAAAGAGGCCTACGGCTGGGACCCCGATGCCCAGTTCCACATCCCCGGCGAAGCCCTCGACAAGTACCGGGAAGCCCTGGAAAACGGTCGCAAGGCCCAGGAGGCGTGGCAAGCGCTGTTTTCCGATTACGAGTCGGCTCACCCCGATCAGGCCAAGGAATTCGAGCGGGTCATGAGCCGCCGGCTTCCGGAAGGCTGGGATCAAGATCTTCCATCACTGGGACCCGATGACGGCCCGATGGCCACGCGCAAAGCCTCATCTGCGGCGATCAACGCCCTGGCTCCCCGAATCCCCGAGTTGGTCGGCGGTTCGGCCGATCTCGCCGAGTCCAATCTCACCGACATCAAAGAAGGCGGCAGCCTTTCCGCGGATTCGGCCGGACGCAATATCCACTTCGGGGTCCGCGAGCACGCTATGGGTTCCGCTCTTAATGGAATGGCGCTGCACGGTGGCCTGCGGCCTTTCGGCGGCACCTTCCTCATCTTCTCGGACTACATGCGGCC
>JBOGWH010000105.1:0-1390 GCA_050692975.1 Actinomycetota bacterium
GCCGTTGCCCGGAGCCACAAGCGAGTCGGGGCCCGGAGCGGTATTGAAATCGATTTCGATAAACGACTGGCTTCCGTCGGTGTTTTCGTCGGCGGCAAGCTTCTTCCAGTTCGCAGCGCTCCCGCCGAAGGTGTCCATCGTGATGCCTGAGTTTTGCCAAGTTCCGTTGGTCCAATTGGTCACCCAAGAGGTGATGTTCTTGGCGTCCCAGGTGTTGCGGGCGGCGTAGCCGTCTATGACCTCGGGTCCCCGAGCGGGCTGGTTGTTCCAGGTCAGGTTGCCCGACCACCAGCAGCACTGCGACCTGATCAGCCGGTACAGCGTGGGAGTAGACGGGTAGTAGGCCCACATGAAAAACCCCCACCAATCGGCGTTGATGATGCGCTTGCCGTTTAAAAAGCTCAGGTCGTACCATAGATAGGTCCAGTTGGTGCCAGTCGAGGCGTCGAAGTAGCCCAATTTGTCCTGATAGCGGCCCAAAGCGCTGCTGTAGTCGAGGTCGAAATTGCTGTTGGGATAGGCGTCGGACACATAAGCATCCAGGCCGCCGCCGAAGCGCTGGGCCCCCCAGTAGTTAAACGAGGGATCGAGGTAAACCGGATATTTGCGTGCCGGGTCTGCCAGCCAGGCGTGATCTGCCGATACCGAGACCTTCCAGCCGCCCTGGGCATCGCCCGACAGGGCCAAGGAGGCGGGACCGTAGGCCGGCTCGTTGGATTTGGCGTCGACGCTTGAATCCCACACACTTGCCGGCGGGATGATCAGCACCGGCCGCTCGGACTGTGCGTACAAGCCGATGCCCCCGTTGCTTTCCTGCCTGGGGGCAAGCCCACCGGGATCGAGGGTGAAGCTGAACTGCGAACCTGCGGGGGTTGCCGGGGCCCGGTGCAGCACCAGGGTCTCTTTTACCTGCGACTTGCCGACCCGGTAGGTCAAGTCGACCCCTGGGCGTACCTGGGGATAGGTGATTTCTTGCCCGACCGCTGCCCCCGGGGTATTCGAGGCCTGGTCGAGCGCCATAGTGACCTTGTGGCCGTCTGCTTCAATGTTTGCCAGCTGCGGCGAAGATGCGCTGGGGGCAAAACGAACTGCAAACGGCCCCGCCGCGTTCTTAAAGCCTGCGCCGTCGGGGATGAGCTTGGGGTCGATTTCGCTCCAGTTGCCCTGGGGGTCTTTGAAATGAACGGGCGAACCGTAGACCTTGGCGGTCTTGGTGCCGTCGGGGTTGCCAAAGATCTTCGCGTTAGGCTTTCTTTCACCGGGCAGCTCTTTGCTTTTGCCCTCGACGAAGTGAGAGGCCTTTTCATCGGCCTTGGGCTGGGGAGCTTTAAATGCAGGAAGCGCCTTGGGTTCGGAGGTCTTCGCAGAAAGGTTGCTGAGGTCTTTGTTC
>JBOGWH010000106.1:0-10034 GCA_050692975.1 Actinomycetota bacterium
GCCCTGCATCGCCATCGGAAGGTTGGATCGGATCAGCTGGCCGAGTTTGTTGGCCTGGCCCTCCAGGCTCAGCTTCTCCCCCTCCACCTTCTCGTAGTGCTCGAGCTCGGTCTGGAAAAGCTTGGTCATCTCGATCGCCGGCCCGGCCGTCCCGGCACTGGCAACCGCCGAGTACGTATCGGTGGCGAAGACCTTCTCTATCGAGCGATGGGCAATCGAGTAGCCCTCGGTCGCCCTGCGGTCGCCCGCGATGATCACCCCGTCGTCATAGCGCAGCGCCAGGATGGTGGTGGCATGTGGCCCGACGGACTCCCCCGCGGTGATCTGGGGGTCGGGGGTTATGTCGTGCGACTTAAGAAGCTCAACAAACGACGAAGGGTCAAGACCCGCCCGCGGCGCTCTCTCGAAGGGAAGTTGAGGGAAGTCCAGCTACTGGCCGCCCTTTTGGATGAACCCGCGGACGAACTCCTCGGCATTCTCCTCGAGGACCTCATCGATCTCGTCGATTAGCTTGTCGACTTCCTCGGTGTCGACGCGCTTGGACTCCTGGGGCCCTTCGACTTCGGCCTCGGGGGCATCCGAGGACCTCCGCTTGGTCGTCTTTCTCTCTTCACCTGCGGGCATAGATCACCTCAAAACTATTGTAGCCAACCGGGGTTGCTACCCCGGCAGGGTGCCGGGGGGTTATTTTGCCCCAAACCCGGGCCCTACGCTGCTATTTGTCCAGATTGTTCAGTAGCTCCGAGGCCGTGGCGGAGGCCTCGACGACCGGCGCCACGGTTTCTCTGGTCCCCTTGAGAGGCTCCATCATTCCTATCTTCTTGAGCGAGTCGGCCCCGGTGTCGAACATGATCGAGTCCCAGGAGGCGGCGGTTATCTCGGAGGAAAACTTGGCGAGAACGCTGCCTCGGAAAAAGGCGCGGGTGTCGGAGGGAGGCGTCCGGACGGCTTCGGCAATCTCATCCTCGGTCACCAGCGTCTCGATGCGGCCTTGGGCAACCATCTTGTTGTAGAGGCCCTTTTCGGCCCTGACGTCGTGGTACTGCAGATCCACTAGGTCGAGCCTGGGATCGCTCCACCTGAGCCCGTGGCGCTCCCGGTAGGCCTGGAGCATCCGGTACTTGGCCACCCAATCCAGCTGGCCGGCCAGCTGGGACGGCTCGCTTTCCAGGGCCCCCAGCACGTGCTCCCAGCGGGTGAGGACCTCTGCGGTGACCGGGTCGGGGTCCTTCTCCGCACAGTACTTCTTCGCCCAGTCGAAAAACTCCCACTGAAGTTCCACCGCGTTCATCCGGGCCCTGTTGTTCATGGCGAAGGTCGCCCGGCAGGATGGATCCCGCGATACCGCCCTCAGCGCCGCCACCGGTTCGGAGATGGTCAAGTCGGCCGGGATGAAGTCGTCCTCGATCATGTCCAGGACCAGCAACGTGGTCCCCACCTTGAGGAAGGTCGAGATCTCGCTCATGTTGGCGTCTCCGATGATCACGTGCAGCCGGCGATACTTCTCCGGGTCGGCATGCGGCTCATCGCGGGTATTGATGATGGGGCGCTTGAAGGTCGTTTCCAGGCCGACCTCGACCTCGAAGAAGTCCGCCCGCTGCGAGATCTGATATTCGACCGATTCGTCGGCGCCGGCCCCCTCACTTCGCAGCTTCCCCGCTCCGGTGAAGACCTGCCGGCTGACCAGAAAAGGAGTGAGCATCCGTACGATGGCCGGAAACGGAGTAGCACGCGACATCAGGTAGTTCTCGTGGCAGCCGTAGGAGTTGCCCTTCCCGTCCGAGTTGTTCTTGTAGACCAGGATCCGGCCGTTGTCGGGCATGGCCCGGCTGGCCGCGGCCATGCTGGCGGCCAGCACCCGCTCCCCCGCCTTGTCGTGAATCACAAGGTCGCGGGCGTTGCTGCACTCGGGAGTGGAGTACTCCGGGTGGGCGTGGTCCACATAGTAGCGGGCGCCGTTTTCCAGGATGACCGAGACGAGCGTGGAGTCCTCCTCCAGCGTCTCGGTGGCGGGAGGTTCGAATCCCCGGGCGTCGCGAAGCGGGCTTTCCTCCTCGTAGTCCCAACGCACCCGCTTGAGCCTCGGCGATGCGAAGGAGTTGATCAGCGCCGACGAAACCAGCACCGGATTGGACTCGTCGGGGCCTTTGGCGATGATGCCGTACTCGGTCTCGATGCCGGCGACCTTAGGGATTGCCATCTACGAAAGTGTACTTGGGCCGTCAGGCGGGGACTTCCCGGCCCCGGCCGTAGTTCCTAGAGGTACTGGCCGGTCTTGACGTGCTCGATCGAGCGCTGGTCGGCTTTCTTGTGCTCCCCTACCAGCGTGCGGACGTAGACGATCCGTTCGCCTTTCTTGCCGGAGATGCGGGCCCAGTCATCCGGGTTCGTCGTGTTGGGAAGGTCCTCGTTCTCGTGGTACTCCTCGTGAATCGACTGGATGAGGTCCTCGATCTTGATTCCCTTCGTCCCGTCCTCCAGCGCCCGCTTGATGGCGATCTTTTTGGCCCTGCGCACGATGTTCTCGATCATGGCGCCGCTGGCAAAGTCCTTGAAGTACAGGACCTCCTTGTCGCCGTTGGCGTAGGTGACCTCCAGGAACCGGTTCTGGTCGTTTACCGAGTACATCTCATCGACGGTGACCGAGATCAGGTGCTCGATGGTCTTGTCGATGTCGCCGGAGTGCTTGGCCAGCTCGACCTCGTGGATCGGCACGTTGGGGGTCAGGTACTTGGAGAAGATCGACTTGGCCGACTCGGCTTCCGGCCGTTCGACCTTGATTTTCACGTCGAGCCGCCCCGGCCGCAGGATGGCCGGGTCGATCAGGTCCTCACGGTTGGAGGCGCCGATGACGATGACGTTCTTCAATTGCTCCACGCCGTCCAGCTCCGAAAGAAGCTGCGGCACGATGGTGGTCTCGACGTCGCTGGAGATCCCCGAGCCACGGGTGCGGAACAGCGACTCCATTTCGTCGAAGAAAACGATCACGGGAACGCCCTCGGCCGACTTCTCTTTGGCGCGCTGGAAGATGGTGCGGATCTGCCGCTCGGTCTCGCCGACATACTTGTTCAACAGCTCGGGGCCCTTGACGTTTAAGAAGTACGCCCGGACGTCCTCGCGGCCGGTGACCTCCTGCGTCCGTTTCGCAAGAGAGTTGGCCACCGCCTTGGCGATCAGAGTCTTGCCGCAACCGGGGGGGCCGTAGAGAAGAACTCCCTTTGGCGGGGGCAGCTCGAACTCCTGGAACAGGTCGGAGTGCAAAAACGGCAACTCGACCGCGTCCTTGAGAGCCTCGATCTGGGAGTCCAGGCCGCCGATCGCGTCGTAGTCGATGTCGGGGACCTGTTCGAGGATCAGCTCCTCGACCTCGGGCTTAGGCAGCTTCTCGAGGATGTATCCGGACTTTCCCTCCAGCAGGATCGAGTCGCCGGCGTGCAGGCTCCCGGCCAGATGGCTGGCCAGATGGACCACCCGCTCTTCATCCGCATGCGAAAGCACGATCGCCCGGTCTTCCCCGAGGATCTCCTTAACGAGGGCCACTTCACCCTGAGTTTCGTACCCCATCGACTCGACCACGTTCAAAGCTTCGTTGAGCATCACCTCTTGGCCTTTGACCATTTCGGTGGTGTCGACCTCGGGGGAAACATTGACCCGCAGTTTTCGGCCGCCGGTAAACACGTCGACGGTGCCGTCCTCGTTCAGGTTCAAGAACACGCCGTAGCCCGACGGGGGCGCCGAGAGCTTCTCGACCTCCTCTTTAAGCTGGACTATCTGCTCGCGGGCCTCGCGGAGGACGTTGGCCATGCGGTCGCCCTGGTCGCGGGACCGGGAAGCCTCATGGCGGGCTTCCAGCAACTGTTCTTCCAGCTTGCGGATGCGCAGAGGAGTATCGGCCAGCCGGGCACGCAGGGTAGCGGACTCTTCCTCGAGCTCCTTGATCTGCATCTGAAGCTCCCCGACCTCTTGCTCAAAGGCCGTGATCCTTCTTTCGAACTCACCGGTTCCGCGCATCTTGTTCTCCTAGGGCAAATCTATTATGTGGCAACCCTGGATCATCGGCTATCAAGTATAGGTTTATACCGATTGCTTACTTTGTCTATATCGGCGAAGGTTTGGTGTGTCTGTAGCAGTTAAATAGGGGCTTCTAGAAGCCGCCCCACCGTCAGGAAACCGGTGTGCGCCACCATCCGGTGGTCCGGGCGGACCGACCGCCCCTCGATGTGCCAGGTACGGACCAGGGTCTCCAACGTGGTGATGTCGGTCCAGCGTGCGCTCTCATTCAGGGCGTCGGTTAGCTGGGCCGACTGCAGGATCGTGGGCAGGTAGAAGCAGGCGATGCCCCCGGGCCGCAGCGCACCCATCACCTGCGGAAGCGCCTTCCAGGGCTCGGCGAGGTCCAAAACGCACCTGTCCGCCTCCAGCGCCTCGATCGGGTCGTAGATGCTCGCGTGAATCAGATCAAGGTTTTCCGCCTTGCCCAGGAACGCCTCAATGTTCGATCTGGCGGTGGCCAGGTGATCCTCCCGCAGTTCGTAGGAGACCACCCTGCCCTCCGGGCCGACCGCAAGCGACAGGGCCATCGTCAGGGCCCCCGAGCCGGTCCCCGCTTCCAAAACGGTCGCCCCCGGGTAGATGTCGGCCCTGCTGAGGATGGCCGCCACGTCCTTGGGGTAGATCAGCTGGGCGCCCCGTTTCATCTTCAAGATGAAGTCGGCGTAGGTCGGCCGCAGCACCACGACCCTCTCCCCCGAGGTGGCCCGCAGGATCCTTCCCTCGCCGTGCCCGATGACGTCGTCGTGGGCGATGATTCCCCGGTGAAAGTGGAAATGGCCCCCGGCCTGCAGCCCCACCATGTAACGGCGCCCCCGGGAATCGATCAGCAGCGCCCTCTCCCCCGCCTCGAAAACGCGTCTCTGGTCCATGGATAGAGCATAGGCTGCGCGACCGGGAGCGGCCCTTATCCGATCTTTCGAAAACATATCCGAATCGACTACGATACGCGCAGCGCCCTTCCCCAACTCACGGATCTGGAGGTGACCCTAGTGAAGATCAACCCGGGAGATACCGCCTGGATGCTGGTAAGCACAGCACTCGTGATGTTCATGACCCCCGGTTTGGCTCTGTTCTACGGAGGCCTCGTCCGCGGGAAGAACGTGCTCGGCACCATCATGCAGTGCTTCTTCGCCCTGGGCCTGGTTTCGATCATCTGGTTCGTGGCGGGCTACAGCCTCGGATTCGCTCCGGGCGGTGGCAAGTTCATCGGAAGCCTCAAGTTCCTTTTCCTCAAAGACGTCGGCGCCGAACCCTTCGACCTCGCCCCGACGATTCCCCATACCCTCTACATGACCTACCAGATGATGTTCGCGGTGATAACCCCGGCCCTGATCATCGGGGCCGTCGCCGAGCGGATGCGGTTCTCCGCGTACGTGATCTTTCTGGGGCTATGGTCGCTTCTGGTTTACTCGCCGGTGGCCCACTGGGTCTGGGGAGGCGGTTTTCTGGGTCTGGGTGACGGCAACGTCGGCGCCCTGGACTTCGCCGGAGGCACCGTCGTCCACATCAATGCCGGGGTGGCGGCGCTTGCGGCGATCATCTACATAGGCAAGCGCAAGGGCTTTGGAAGCCAGGCGTTTCACCCCCACAATGTGCCTATGGTCGTCACCGGGGCCGCCATCTTGTGGTTCGGATGGTTCGGATTCAACGCCGGAAGCGCCCTTGCCTCCGGGGAGCTGGCGGCGGCGGCGTTCATGAACACCCACCTGGCCACCGCAGCGGCGGTGCTGGGCTGGTTGATCGTGGAATGGGGGCGCAATAAGGCGCCAACAACCATCGGAGCCGCAACCGGAGCGGTTGCCGGCCTTGTCGCTATAACACCCGCCGCCGGCTACATCGAGGCCTGGGCTGCAGTCGTACTGGGCCTGGCCGCGGGGGTGATCTGCTACATCGCGGTGTCGATGAAGTCGTCCATCGGATACGACGACTCCCTCGACGTCGTCGGCGTCCACATGGTGGGAGGAATAGTCGGTGCGCTTCTCACCGGCGTCTTTGCCACTACCGCCATCAACGAGGCCGGCGGGGACGGCCTGCTCTACGGCAACCCCGGACAGTTCGGCAAGCAGGCGATCGCGGTGGGAGCCACGCTTGTCTATTCGTTTGTAGCGTCGCTGATCATTTTGAAATTGGCAGATATGCTGGTCGGTGTGCGGGTCACCGAAGACGAAGAGCTGCGCGGACTGGACATTACCCAGCATTCAGAATCCGCCTATTCCGACGTCGACGTCGGCACGGTCATGAGTCATTCAGCGGCCGCCTCGGGCAGGGCCGCAGAAAGCCGGGAGGAGTCATGAAACTGGTTACCGCCGTCGTCAAGCCTTTCAAGCTCGAGGAGGTAAAGGAGGCCGTCCGGGGCACCGGGATCCAGGGAATGACCGTCACCGAGGTCCGCGGTTTCGGCCGCCAGCGGGGCCACACCGAGGTCTATCGCGGCGCCGAGTACCAGATCGACTTTGTTCCCAAGGTGCGGGTCGAGGTCCTTTGTAACGACGACCAGGTGGATCTGGTGGCCGAAACCATAATGAAGGCCGCGCAGACGGGCCAGATCGGCGACGGCAAGATCTTCGTCACCTCGGTCGACCAGGTCTATCGCATCCGAACCGGAGAAATGGGAAGCGACGCCATCTGAGACCACCGCCGGGCAATCGCTCAAGCTCGAGCGAGCCCGGCTCCTGGGTGAAGGCGGCGACGGCCCCGGAATTCCGGCCGCCCGCTCATGGACCGAACTTGCGGATTCGGCGCTCCGGAAGATCTGGCAAGAGATGGGTCCCCCTTTTGGCAAGTGGGCGCTGGTGGCTCTCGGCAGCTACGGACGCCGTGAGCTTTGCCCGACCTCCGATCTGGACCTGCTGGTACTACACGACCGCTCCGTGGCGGTCGACGAAGCCTGCAAAGCCCTTTCCTACGTATTGTGGGACGCGGGTTTCGACCTGGGTCTGACCCCGGCAACACCGAAGGAGAGCTTCCGCCTCTCCGCCGCCTCCTTCGATACGGCCACCTCCTTCTTCGACGCCCGCCTGATCGAGGGCGACCAGGACCTCTTCCGACAATGGTCCGGCAAGATAATCGCCGACGCCCGGAAGAGCCAGGCCAAGATACTGACCGCCCTGAGCGAAAGCTGCACCGCCCGCTGGGACAAGCACGGTGACGCGGGCGCCGAGCTCGAGCCGAACCTAAAGGAGGGGAAGGGGGGGCTGCGCGACCTCGCCGCCATCGGCTGGATACGCAAGATCTTCGGGCACATTCCGTCGCTTCCCGGGCTGGAGGAGGCGCTCGACTTCCTGCTTCGGGTAAGGATGGCCCTTCACCGGGTCGTCGGGCGGCGCACCGACACCCTGGTCATGCAGAACCATCTGCCGGTCGGCCGTATCCTCGGCATCGACGAAAACGTGCTGATGAGGACCCTGTACGCCCACTGCCGGCGGGTCGCCGAAGGACTCGAATCGCTCATTCATCCGGATTTCACGCTGTCCAAAGCTGCTGGCCGCTTCTCGTCGCACTTTCTCCAAGCCGGGGCGCCGGGCTGGAACGGCGATGCCCGTAGGGCCCTGGACGAAATCCTGAGGGCCGGCCCGAAGGGAAGGCGGGCCTTCAGAAAAATTGAGGTCGACGGCAGCCTTGCGGTGGCGCTGCCCCCCTGGGAGCACGTGATCTGTTTGCCGCAGAGAAACATCTACCACCGGTGGGCCGTCGACGTGCACTGCTTCGAAGTCGCGGTCACTCTGGGTTCGCTGGAGAAGCGCTCCGACGGCTTGATTGCCCAGGTGGCGGCCGACGCAGGCCCCGATCTAGGCCTGCTGTTGCTCGCCGGGCTTCTCCACGACATCGGAAAGGGGCGGCCGGGCGACCACAGCCAGACCGGCGAGGGCCTCGCCCGGCAATGCGCCGAGCAAATGGTCCTTCCGGGTGAATCCGTCTCCGATATTGCCTGGCTGGTGCGAAATCACCTGATCCTGGCCGAGGCTGCGGTGCGCCGAGACCTGGGCGACGAGAACCTTATCGTCGAGTTGGCCGAGACAATCGGTACTCCCCGCCGGCTGCGGATGCTTTTCCTGCTGACCGTGGCCGATTCAATGGCGACCGGGCCGGCCGCCTGGACCGACTGGAAAGCCCATCTCGTTTCCCACCTCTTCGTGGAGATCAGCCACCTGCTGGAGAAAGGGGAGCTGGTCGGCGGAGGGGCCTCGCAGAAGGCCGCCGCCCACACGCAACGCCTGCAGCGCGAGCTATCCGGCCACGACCCGCAAACCGTCGCCCGGCACCTGGAAGAGATGCCCAGGGCCTGGATTTTGTCGGGCACCCCCGAGTCACTGGTGCACCAGTCTCGCCTGATGCTGGATTTTCCCGCCGGGGCGTATCTGGAAATCTTCCCGGTCCGCCGCCCAGAGTCGGCGAGCTGGGAGGTGACCGTCGTTGCACGCGACCGCCCCGGGCTCTTCAGCCAAGTCGCAGGCGCCCTTGCCCTCCACGGGCTCAACGTGCTGTCCGCCCAGATCTTCACCCGCGAGGATGGACTCGCTATCGAGATCTTCCGGGTGGAGGCGATTTCCGAGGAGCACCAGCGCTTTCGTCATGTCGCCCGCGACGCCCGCCGGGCCCTCGCCGGAGAGCTTTCGCTCGAGGAGGCCCTGGCTGCAAAGCGCCGTGAGTACTCGGCTCGCCCGCAGAAGGGCAAGGGGGAACAGCCATCGGTCGTGGTCGACAACCGGGCCTCCGATTTCTACTCCGTCGTGGAGGTCCATGCCCCCGACCGGATCGGATTGCTCTATTCAGTAACCAATGAACTGGCCCGGCTGGGGCTCGATATCCATCTCGCCAAGGTGGCCACCTACGCTCACGACGTGGTCGACGTTTTCTACGTCCGCGACCTGGAAGGCCAGAAGGTGACCGAGCCGGGCCCCATCGAAAAGATCCGGCAGGCCATCGTTTTCCGCCTCGCCGGCGAGGCGGCGTGAGTTAACCCCGGATTTACAATCTCGCGACCCGCAGGAAACATTGCGGAACTATGTTTTGCTCACTGAAGCCGGTAGAAGGGCACTCCTGCGCCCCGGTGCGGTTGCATTGTTGCCCAACCCGCGCGACAGTTCTGAGGAATCAACCCGACAGGAGGGGTAACACATGGCAAAGCCGACAAGCATAAATACACCCGAAGACCTGGTCGCGCTGGCAAAGAACGAGAACGTCGACATGGTCGATCTGCGGTTCTGCGACATGCCGGGGCTCATGCAGCACTTCTCGATGACTCCCGAGGAGCTCACCGAAGACAAGATCAAGGAAGGCTACGGATTCGACGGTTCTTCGATCCGTGGCTTCCAGAAGATCCATGAGTCGGACATGATCCTGTACCCGGATCCGTCCACCGCCTTCATCGACCCCTTCCACAAGGTCAAGACCCTGGTGGTCAGCTGCTTCATCGCCGACCCCGTAACCGGCGAATCCTATTCCAGGGACCCCAGGTACATCGCCAAGAAAGCAGAAGACCACCTCATGGCAAGCGGCGTCGCCACCCAGTCGTTCTGGGGCCCCGAGGCGGAGTTTTACATCTTCGACGACGTTCGCTTCGACCAGACACAGAACTCCGGGTACTACTTTGTCGATTCGATCGAGGGCATCTGGAACTCGGGCTCGGTGGAGGCCGGCGGCAACAAAGGCTACAAGCCCCGCTACAAGGAGGGCTACTTCCCCGTTCCCCCGATGGACCACAACCAGGATCTTCGCAGCGAGATGGTCATGAACCTCCGCAAGGTCGGCGTCAACGTCGAGGTCCACCACCACGAAGTCGGCACCGCCGGCCAGGCGGAGATCGACTTGGGCTACGGACCGCTGCTGAAGATGGCCGACAACCTCATGCTCTACAAGTACGTGGTCAAGAACACCGCCCTGGCCAACGGAAAGACCGTTACCTTCATGCCCAAACCGATCTTCCAGGACAACGGCTCCGGCATGCACGTTCACCAGAGCCTGTGGCGCGACGACGAGCC
>JBOGWH010000107.1:0-2467 GCA_050692975.1 Actinomycetota bacterium
TCGCTGCCGACGGCTCCGCGTTCGTCTATTCAACCTACCTGGGCGGCATTGCTCACGATGAAGCTGACGACATGACCGTCGACTCGGCCGGTAATGCCTACTTAACGGGTTTCACGGCCTTTTTTGAACCCAACAACTTTCCCCTTGTCCGGCCGGCGGATGACGTGTGGGGCGACATCGAGGGCTTCGTATCCAAGATCGCTCCGGGAACGGGCTACTTTGCCAATTACTGGGGCCAAACCGGCTCACTGCTGCTTCCAAGGTTCTCTCACACCGCCACCACGCTGGCTAACGGCAAGGTTCTGGTGGCGGGGGGCTGCGCGGTGCCGACAGCGCCAGAAGACGCCGATCCGTGCCCGATTCAGACCTCCTCAACGGAGATTTTTGATCCGGCTTCTGGGTCATGGCTTCCTGCAGCCCCAATGGGTTTCGGTCGTTCCGGGCATACCGCGACCCTTCTGGCCGACGGGAGGGTATTGATTGCTGGCGGCTGCTTGCCGCCATCCGACGCCGTTGACTGTCCCGGCAACAACTCATCCGAAATCTACAACCCGACCTTGGGCGTCTGGCTTCCGGCCGGCCCGCTTTCTTTTGGCAGACGTTTTCACACTGCCACCCTTCTCGCGAACGGCAAAGTCCTCGTGTCTGGAGGCAAAAGCGGTTCGACCGCTTTGTCAGCGTCAGAGATCTTCGACCCCAGCACCGGATTATGGTCGGCAGTTGGATCGATGTCCCAATTTAGGTTCAACCACACGGCCTCATTACTTCAAAGCGGCAAATTGCTAGTCGTCGGAGGGCAGAGTACGTCCGCCTTCCTATCAAGCGCTGAACTCTTTGATCCATCGACGGGCGTATGGAACACGACCGGTCCACTGCCTTCCGCACGCGCCATGCATACCTCGACGCTGCTCAGTAGCGGAAAGGTTCTCGTGGCCGGAGGAAGCAACGCAACATCCTCCACCAAGAGTTCAATATTGTACGATCCGTCTTTGGGATCTTGGAGCGCAACCGGGTCTCTCCGGTTGGCCCGGTCGACGCATGCGGCGACCCTCCTGCCTTCGGGCAAGGTTTTGGTAGCCGGGGGGCAGACCTCTACCGCAGACGCCGGGAGACCCAGGCCCAGTGCCGAGTTGTACGACCCTGCGACTGAGCTATGGGGCGCGACGTCGACGATGCGCCAGGGCCGTTCTGGAAGTCCAACCGCACCCACGGGCCACAGCCTGTCCCTGCTTCTTGACGGTAGAGTTCTCGTGGTCGGCGGGATCGACGGGACAGCAGCTGAGATCTTCATTGCGCAGTCAGACCTTTCCATTGTCAACACCCAGGACTCTCCAGACCCGGTCAGCTTGGGAGAGGAACTGGCCTATACCGCAGGCGTTATCAACCGTGGGCTCAGTTCGGCTTCCGGAGTCACGGTGACTGAAGTCCTTCCTAGCGGTGCGCGCTTCGTGTCCGCTGCATCCAGTCAGGGCACCTGCGCCCAGGCATCAGGCACTGTCACCTGCCTTCTCGGCAGCCTATCCATGGGCAAGAGCGCAACGATTACCGTGGTCATCGAACCGAACATCGCTGGGACCGAAACGAACATTGTATCTGTGAGTTCCAACGAGCAGGATCCCCATCCATCTGACAATAGCGCCAGTATCTCGACGACCGTGACCAATAGTGAGAGTTGCTCAATCATCGGCACCGGGGGAGATGACATTCTGGTCGGAACGGGAGACCCCGACGTCATCTGCGGGCTGGGTGGCAACGACACGATTTCGGGCTTGGCAGGCGATGATCGGCTGCTGGGTGGCTCGGGAAATGACTCCATCGACGGCGACGGCGGCGCTGACATCATCGACGGCGGAAAAGGAGACGACGCGATTGTTGGGGGCATGGGTGCTGACCAACTGAAGGGGGGATCAGGCTCCGACACGATGAGCGGCAACGGGGGGGACGACGCGCTCGACGGGGTAGACGGTGTGTCGGGCAACGACAGCCTAGACGGTGGGGCGGGCGCGAACACCTGTACTGCCGACTCAGGGGACACATTAGCCAGTTGTTAGCCGGCCGGTCGGCCCGGTAACCAACTCAACTAAGCTGGCCCTGGCTGACCGACCTCTAGGGGCCGAGCGCTGCGCCCATACATACATACGGCCCAATTAATTGATCGCTAACCCCAGCCCACGGCGGGGGAAGGCTCTCCTTCGTTGAAGGTACAACACCTCAGGTGCGTGGGGCGAACGGATATACGCCTGTGCACTGTAGAAGCGATCAAGGCTGTGATCGCTGCTGCAAGCCAAGCGGTGATGGCTGAAGAATGGTTTACGCGATGGAACGAGTACCGCAACGCCGGAGCTTCCTCCCGTTCTGATCCAACACCACCGATTGAGCTGCCCGCAACAATAGGCTGCGATCCCAAGATGACTACGGGGTTTGCGTTGCCAATGGCTCCGGCCCCGGTCAAGAAAACCTGCCCCAA
>JBOGWH010000108.1:0-5447 GCA_050692975.1 Actinomycetota bacterium
CTCGTAGGCAACCGGGACCGTCTCCATCGAAATCCCGCCGGCCTCGACCCTCGCGATGGCGTCGGCGGGGGCAGAGTCTTCAAGAAGAAGGCGTCCCTGGTCGTCGGTCTGGTCGGTAATGGTCAGAAGGTCCCACAGGCGCATTCCCGGTGGCCTGGGCGAAGCCTTTGACTTAGTGCGCGAGCGCGACCTGGGCATAATCAATCGTAGCCCCAGATACGAGTTCAGGGCCCGGACGGTGCGAGACCCTCTCGGGGCCCGTCGAACGGGGAATCTAGGCGGGTGAGCCGTCCGGGGTTCGGTGGGCTGCGCGGCCGAGCCCCAGGGGGCTCAGCTGCGGTTCGATCTTCGCCCGGTCACCGACCAGGACGATTTTCATAGCATCCGGCGTCAGGTACCTGGCGGCCGTCTCCCCAATCGAAGAGACCGACATGACTTTCAGACGGCCGGGGAGGCCTCTCAGGTTGTCCTGGCCGAGGCCGAGGGTGTAAAGATTCGAGATCGTGTCGACGGTCGAGGAGTTCGTGTCGAAGAGTTCGGCCACCGAGAAGAGGATGGAATCGGTCGCTTCCATCAGCTCCTGCTCCGTGACTCCGTTGCGTTTCAGCCTTTCGACCTCTCTCAGGACCTCCCGGACCGCCGGGCCCGTGAACTCGGCATTTACGGCCGTCGATATCCGGAGGTTGCCGGGGGCCCGGTTCTGAGTGATCTCCGACCCCGCTCCGTAGGTGTAGCCGTTGCTCTCCCTTAAATTTTGGTTCAGCCGGCTCGAAAACAGGCCTCCCAGGGTCCGGTTCATGACCGCCAGCTTCGGGAAGTCCGGATCGGACCGGGGGACGGCGATCTGGGCCGCAAGGACCGAGGTCTGCGGCGACCCCGGCTGGTCCACGATAAAGACTCTTTCCTGCGCCGGCCCCGGCGCAGGAGGAAGACCGGGCCGGGAGGCATCTTCAGACCAGCCGCCAAAGTACTCGGCGGCCAGCCGTTTCGCCTCTGCGGGACTGATATCGCCGGCAAAGATCAACGCCGAGTTCTTGGGCCCGAAAACCCGCCTGTAGGCTGCTTGAAGATCCTCGCGGCGGATGGAGCCGATCGCCTGCTCGGTCCCGAGGTCGAGGTGCGCATAAGGGTGACCGGCTCCGTACAGCTCGCGCCACATCACCTTGTAAGCCACCGTCATCGGCCGGTCCCTTTGCTGCCGGAGCGCGACCAACCTCTCGTTGCGGACCCGCTCTATCTCCGCAGGGGCGAAGGTCGGGCTCAGGGCCACGTCTCGCATGATCTGCATTGTGGAATCCAGCTTTGGGGTGAGGCTCACTATGTCGATCCAGCTTCTTTCCTTGGATGCCGCCGTCTCCAGCGTCGACCCCAGGGAGGTCAGGTCATCGGCTATATCGAGAGCCGTTGCGGACCCGGCCGACTCGTTCAGCATGGCGGCCATAAAGTCTGTGACTCCTGGAAGCTCCGGCGGGTCGGATGCTGAACCGGATCGTGCCACCAAGCGAGCCGTTACCAGAGGCAGCGAACGCGACGGCGCCACGAACACCTTCAGCCCGTTTTTCAATTCGAACTCTTTCGCCGAAGGGGGAATCACGGGCTCGGCCGGAGCGGGTGCGGGCACCCGGCTGCGCCACGGCTCCTTTTCCGAAGCCGGCACCTTGGTCCCGGACGCACCGGGAGGCGGCTCCGGCGGTTCGGGCGGCAGCTTCTTTTCTCCCGGCCGCACGTGTACCACAACCAGGTTTCGCTTCAAGAGCCTGGTACCCACGAATTCCTTGACGTCGCCGGCCGTGACGCGGGCGTAGCGGCGAAGGTCCTCGTTCAGGAATCCGGGTTCGCCGAGAAAATGGTTGTAGGCGTTCAGGCGGTCGGCAACCCCCTCGAAGGGCTCCAGGCTCTTGACGGCTATCGCGATCAGCGCCGACTTGGTGGCCGCAAGCTCTTTTTCGCCCGGGCCGGATGCTGCAAGCCTCGCCAGTTCGGAGTTGATCGCTTTTTCGATCTCGGCCGCCGAGTGGCCTGGTTTGGCGGTCGCGAAGATGCTGAAGACCGAGCCGTGGACCAGGGAGCGCTGCCGGGCCGACGCCTCCTGGGCGATCTTTTGACGATAAACCAGGTTCTCGAACAGCCGGCTGGCTTTGCCCCCGCCGAAAAGCCTCGCAGTGACGGTGGCTACAGCGTCCTCATCACTGAAAGCCCGTCCGGTGTGCCAGGCCATATGGACGCCGGGAAGCTCGACCCGGTCGGTCACCGTCTTGCGTTTCCCCGTCGCGAGCTCGGTCGCCGGGATCTTTACTTCCGCGGGTCGGCGACCGCCGGGCAGCGTGCCGAAATACTTTTCAATGAGCGCTTTGACCCGGGGAATATCGATGTCTCCGGTGATGGAAAGGCTGGCGTTGGCGGGTACATAGAATCGCCGGAAGAAAGCCCGGACCTCGCTCAGAGTGGCGGACTGTATGTCGGCATGAGAGCCGAGAACTGAAGACCGGTACGGATGGCCGCGGGGAAACAGCAGGCGGTATAGCTCCTCACGGGCCAGACCGTAGGGGGCGTTCTCGATGGCCTGCCGCCGCTCGTTCCTCGCCACGGATTTTTGATTGGCCAGGGTGGACTCGTCCAGGGCGTCGAGCAGGAACCCCATCCGGTCGCTTTCCATCCACAGCGCCAGTTCCAGCTGGTTTGACGGAACGGTCTCCACGTAGCTCGTACGGTCGAGATCGGTGTTTGCGTTGACGCCGGTGGCCCCCGCGGCCTGAAGGCGCCTGAAGTAGTCCCCCGGCGCATGGCCCGAACCCTGCAGCATCATGTGCTCGAAGAGGTGCGCGAAACCGGCGCTACCTTTTTTCTCGTTTGCAGGGCCCACGTGATACCAGAGGTTGACGGCGACGCGGGGAACCCGGTGGTCCTCCCGGAGTACCACCTCCAGGCCGTTGGAGAGCCGGTACTCAACGAATGGAATCTTGATTTCCGGCGGGAGAACGCCGGCCTCTTCCCTGCCGCACCCCACCGCCGGCAGCAGGGCCGCCACGAGGATCAATGCCGGGATGCGGCGCCCGCAGCTTGCGGCGGGCCGCCGGATACTGCCGCGCCTCAACGGCCTTTTCGCTCGGCCAGCAACTGCGGTAGCTGGGAAGCTGGCATGCCGGCGGTAAAAATCATCTCGCCGTCCACTTCGACCACCGGGACCAGCGTGCCAAACTCCGAACGCAGAGCGGGGTCGCCATCGACATCCAGCTCCCGAAACTCATACCCTGCGGCCTTCAAGTGCTCCCGTGCCTCCTCGCAGAGATGGCAGTTGCGCCTCGAATACAGCACGAGTTGCGGAGGATGGCCTGTCATACCCCCTCTTTATAGTCGCTCTCTGCGCTTCCCCGCCGAAGCGGCCAGGTTGATGCCCGGCCTTACCGCTCGGCAACCGCTCACGGGCATTAAGGAGGAAGCGAGATGGCAAAGTGCACGACGTGCGGGAAGACGATCCGCGTTCCCGATGGATGGTCGATCGGCCCGGCGGTGAGGCGCCACTACTGGGCGAAGCATCCCGAGCGCATGGAAAGGAAAAGGGCAGACCGGGCGGCCGAGGCTTCGATCCCCTCCCGGCAGAGGCGCAAGGCCAAACCCGCTTCATAATGAGGCAATGGGCCATGAGGCGATCGGCCGGCTCGTGTCTGTCAACGTGGGCCGCCCCAGGGAGGTCGACTACAAGGGGCGGAAACGCACCACCGCGATCTGGAAGACTCCGGTCTCGGGCCGGGTCAGGGTCTCCGGGGTAAACCTGGAAGGCGACGACCAGGCCGACAGGAAAGTCCACGGCGGGGAAAGAAAGGCGGTTTACTCCTACGGCATCGAGGACTACCGCTGGTGGTCAGATCAACTCGGATTTGCTCTTCAGCCGGGGACCTTCGGCGAAAACCTGACCTGCGAGGGGATCGACTACGGCCAGGTTCGCCCGACCGAGCGCTGGCAGGTGGGCAATGCCGTGCTGCAGGTTACGCAGCCGCGGGTGCCCTGCTGGAAGCTAGGGGCCCGTATGAACGATCCCCGGTTCCCCAAACGTTTTCTTCAGGCGGCCCGAACCGGCGCATATCTGACCATCGTCGAACCGGGCTACCTGGAAAGCGGAGACGAAGTCAGGCTCGTCCACCGTCCCGATATCCCGTTGACCATCGCGGTGCTGGGCGCCTTGAACGCCCACGATCCGACCTTATCGGGGCTGCTGATGCAGTTGGCGGAACAGGGACTGGATCCGCAGGAGTGGCCTCCTCTGATGGAGGCGGTGAGGGCCGCTCTCGGAGGATCCGAACTGGAGGAGGTTCCCGCCGAGGAATCTTAGGGAGGGACTAGCCCTTGCCGTCTTGGTCTTTGTCTTCCTCGTCTTCGGCGTCCTCGCCGCTGGCTCCCCGCTGGGACTTCCCCTTGTCGTCGTCCCCATCGTCGCCGTCACCGCCGCTGTCGCCGCTGCCGCTGCGGGTGGATCCCGGAGCGCCGGGGCATCCGTCGAGAGCGATCTCGGAATCTTGGGTGGGGCAGACCACTGCGCTGGTCGACGAAGCCGATTGCGTCACGGCGGGGGCCGCCGGTACGGCTACGGGATCGATTGCGCCGACCGGTGAGAGTACGAGACCCACGCCTCCCCCCTGCTGAGGGGCCGGAGACAGCAGCAAGGGGGCGCCCGGAGACGCAAGCAGGCGGCAGACCTCGGCAGGCACGACACCGGCAAAAACTGGTCCTTCGAACCCCGGGCAGGAACTGCCTGCGATGATTCCCGACCCGCAGGGTCCCGTCGTACACTCGTCCTTGGGAGCCTCGGCCTGCGCGAGCTGGGAGGCCAGGGCAACCACAAGCGCCGCCATGATCCCAAACGCGGTCAGGATACGTGGAGTTATCGCGACATAGCCCCCGGGTCCAGTACGTGCACCCAGATCAACCCCCGGTTTTGATTTCATTTGGCCGAAATTCTACAACGCGGACTTGTCCCGGCGGCGCAAATCCCAAGCCGCCGGATTGGTTCTCGACTTCGCCAGGTTCAAGCCGCCTCGTTGGAGAATCTGAAGGTGAAGGCCGCAATGGCGGAAGCCGTCGAAAGAGATCCCGTCCACGGCCCGGAGTTCGTCGCCTGCGGGGTTGGGGAATACCTTGACCAGGTCCCTTACCGAAACTGCGATGGTGCCGTCCAAGCCTCGGCGCTCCGCTTAGTCGCTTTCCCACTCCTTCTAGCACACGGGCTGTTTGTGAGGGGCAAAATCACGTACATTGACATCTCGGCGGGCCCGTAGCTCAGCGGTCAGAGCAGGGGACTCATAATCCCTTGGTCCCTGGTTCGAATCCAGGCGGGCCCACTGAAAATTTTTGGTTCTCCTCACCTTTCCGTGGGTAGCTGGACGGTAATTCCGCCGCAGCAGAGATAGATCATTGAGATCAGAGCCGCTGCTGAATGGTGTCCGTAGCCC
>JBOGWH010000109.1:0-9242 GCA_050692975.1 Actinomycetota bacterium
GGTCGAGCCCCCGCCACCCCCCGAGCCAGCGCCTGCTCCCGAGCCCCCGTCTTCTCCGGGGCAACCCGCACCGCCGCCCGCCCCGGAGGCGCCGCTCCAGGCGGCCCCCCCTTCGGCCCGGCCCGTCCTGGAGGGAACCAGGAAGATCCTTTCTCCTCTCGTGCGCAGGCTGGCGGCGGAAAAGAAGGTCGATCTTGAAACCGTCACCCCCACCGGCTTCGGCGGCCGCGTCACCAGGGAGGATGTGCTGTCCGCGGCCGAGAATCTTCCGGCGCCCACCGGAACCGCGGGGAAGACCACCAGACCCAGGCCCGCCGGCGGCACCGACGAAGTCGTTCCCATCTCGACGATCCGCAAATTCATCGCGGATCACATGGTGGCCAGCCACATAGAGACCGCACGAGCATGGAACACGATCGAAGTCGATATGACCGCAGTGGGCCGGATCCGCAAGCAGGCAGGTCCGGCCTTCAAGGCGACCGAAGGCCATTCACTGACGTGGATGCCATTCGTCTGCAAAGCGGTGTGCAGCGCGCTCTTCGAGTACCCCCAGATCAATTCGACCTGGAATGGAGACGGCACGATCACCTTGAAGCATTACGTCAACCTCGGGATTGCGGTGGCCCTCGAAAACGGGCTGATCGTCCCGGTGATCAAGGGCGCCGATCAGATGAACATCCTCGGGTTGTCACGCGCGATCCGCGACGTCGCCGACAGAGCACGTTCGAAAAGACTCAGTCCCGACGAGGTCGCCGGGGGAACCTTTACGATCACCAACCCGGGATCTTTCGGCTCGCTGATGTCCGTGCCGATCATCAACAAGGGCCAGGCCGGCATTCTTTCCTTTGACGCCATTGCCAAGCGGCCGGTGGTCGTGACCGACGAGTACGGTCAGGACTCCATCGCAATCAGGGAGAGAGTTTTCATCTCGCTGTCCTGGGACCACAGGATCATCGACGGCGCTGAGGCGGCCCAGTTCCTGAACGCGCTGCGCCTCATCCTCGAGGAAGCCGATTTTCACGGCGACCTCGACGCTTTTCTGAAGTAGGGCCCGGTAAAGGTGCCACGCCGGCTGAACGTCGTGAGGGCCGGGAATCCCGGCTATGCCGAGGCCTCGGCCTGGCAGAAAGATCTGCACCGCCGCAGGGTCGCCGGAGAAATCGACGACACCGTCTTGCTGCTGGAACACCCCCATGTTTATACGCTCGGCAAACGGCACTGCGAGGGGGATCTCCTGCTCGACGAAGCCGGCCTGGCGCAGCGGGGTGTCGAGGTTCATCGAAGCGACCGCGGCGGAAAGATCACCTATCACGGTCCGGGCCAGCTGGTCGCCTACACGATCATCGACCTCGCCGAGCTGAACCGAAGCCTTCCCGATGGAGTCCGCTTCCTTCGCCTGCTGGAACAGGCGATGGGCGAGACCGCCGCCCACTTCGGGATCGAAGCCTTCTGCCGCAGTGGTCTGACGGGCTTATGGGCCGCGGACGCCAAGCTGGGGTCAATCGGGATCAGGCTTAGCCGCGGGGTCACCAAGCACGGACTTTCGCTTAACGTCTGCCCGGATCTGAGCTATTTCGAGGGTATCGTGCCGTGCGGCATCGAGAGCTGCGAGGTGACGTCGCTGGCAAAACTCCTTGGCCGCAGCGTGTCGGTCGATGAAGTTGCCCCGGTCCTTACCGAAAGGCTTGCCGGTCTGCTGAATGCGCAACCCCGGCAGATGACTCCCCAGGACCTGGGCTTGAGGGCCATTGAGCGGGGCGTCGACGAAAGGCCGCATCCAACAACGGCGGTCTCTCCCCGTCCCCCGTGGCTTCGCACAACGCTTCGAACCGGGCCCAACTACGCCGACCTGAAGCGGATGACCAAAGGTCTCAAGCTGCACACCGTATGCGAGGAGGCCCGCTGCCCGAACATTTACGAGTGCTGGGAGCAACGGGAGGCGACGTTTTTGATTCTCGGCGACCGTTGCACCCGCAGGTGCGGGTTTTGCGACATCACGACGGGAAGGCCGGGGCCGCTGGACTTTGGCGAACCGGTCAGGGTCGCCGAGGCGGTGCGGCACATGGGCCTGAAGTTTGCCGTGGTGACCGGAGTCGAGCGCGATGACGCCTCGCCGGCGCAGGTGGCCGGTATCTGGGCGGCGACGATCGGCGCAATCCGTGACCGGGTGCCCGGCTGCAAGGTCGAGGTCTTGACCGGCGACTTGAAAGGCGACCGGGATGCACTGGGCATCGTTCTAGAAGCCCAGCCCGATGTATTTGCCCACAACCTGGAGACGGTGCGGCGCCTGCATCCGAAGGTGCGGCCCGGCTTTCGTTACGAGCGCTCGCTTGAGGTGCTCCGCGCGGCCAAGGACCTGGCGCCGTCGGTGCCGACCAAATCGAACCTGATCCTCGGACTCGGCGAGAGCCGCGACGAGGTCGTCGAAGCTCTGGAGGACCTGCGGGGCGCCGGGGTCGACCTCATGACGTTGGGTCAGTACCTCGCCCCCGCCTCCGAGGGTTACCTGCCGGTGCAACGCTGGGTCACCCCCGCAGAATTCGAAGAATACAAAGCCGCAGGCGAGAGCCTCGGTTTCGCCTGGGTGGAGTCCGGCCCGCTGGTGCGCTCCTCCTACCACGCCGGCAGGCAGTACCGGGCGGCCTCAAGCCGCTTATTGGAAATGCGCGGGGAGCTCGAAATCCGCTAGCTCCCCTCCTGATGGAAGCAGTTACTGCGGGGAGGTATCCCGTAAGATACTTCCTTACGATAGTCATTAGGGCCCTCCGCCCTGAGGCACCTCGGCGGCTCCTTTTAGCTTGACCCCTCGTGGTCTTTTCCGGCCGGCGACGGCTCGTCCGGATTTGTTTCGTCTATGGCGGCCGTGTTGAGTGGGGCGCCGTCCATGGCGGCCTTTTTGAGCGGGGGCGCGCCCCGGAATCGGACAAGGAAATACGCAGACATCACAACCACTGCGATGGAGGTCAACTGGCTGCCGGTGAGCGGCAGTCCGAACCAGTGCTTGTCGACCCTCAAGAAGTCGGTCACTATCCGCCCGGCGGCGTAGAGCCCCGCCCAGGAAAAAAACATGAACCCCCGGTCGCGGGGCCTCTTTTCGAGAGCGAGCAGAATGACGAAGATCGCGGCCGCCCAGAGCATGTCGTACAGGGCCGTCTGGTGAACGACCATGCCCGGAGCAATGCACCCATCTGGAGTCCCCGAGTAGGTGCACGGAGGCGGAGAAATCAGTTCGCCGCCGCGGTACTCCCATCCCCACGGCTTCGAGGTTTCCTTGCCGAGGTGGTCGCCGATCACGAGGTCGCCGGTGCGCCCCACCGCTATTCCAAGCGCCAGTCCCGGCATGCACATATCGGCTATCTCAAAAAAATCGATCCCCGCGCGTCTGGTGTACAGGTATCCCGCCAGAATCCCGCCGATTAGGCCCCCGATCAGCGAGATGCCGCCTCGCCAGATGGCGAACCACTCAAGGAAGCTGTCGAACTCATTGTAATGACCGGCGAGATAGCCGATCCTGGCCCCCAGGATTGCCCCGATCACCCCATAGGTGGCGGCGTTCCAGACATGGTCTTCGGGGTAGTTGAGCTTGCGAGCCCGCTTGGCGCAGAAAATCGTGGCGGCGAAATAGCCCGCGGCGATGCCCACGCCGTGGGGGGACACCCCGAAATTGCCTATTCCGATTCTCGGCACCACGTCCCAGCTGATCAAGTCTGCTCCTCCGGCCTGCAGGTCATTGTCAGAGTAGCCGAGGAACCTGCGGACGGCCGAGGTTAAGCAAGGTCCTCCGGAGCGCTCAGCGCATTACGCCAGAAGCCCTAAGATGGTGAGCAGGCGGTTCTCAGGTGGGTACAATGTCCGCCAAAGAACAAGCCAGGCTTAAAAGGAGTGACCGAGAATGACGTATGTAATTGCCGAACCCTGTATCGGCGTAAAGGACCGGGCCTGCGTCGACGAGTGCCCGGTTGATTGCATCTACGAGGGAGAGGATCAGCTCTACATCCATCCCGAGGAGTGCGTGGACTGCGATGCCTGCCTTCCGGCATGCCCGGTTGACGCCATCTTCCCCGGGGACAATGTTCCGGCTGAGTGGAAGGAGTTCACCGACAAGAACTCCAACTTCTTCGTTCAGCACCCCGATGCCTCCGGCGGCGCCTCCGAGAGCCCCTTCGCCCCGAGCGAGGAGCGCGGCGGCGAAGAATAGTTTAGATCCGCTGCGGCGGGTCTAAAAGGTTCCGGGCTCTGCTTTGGAGCCAACCGATCCCCCGCGCCGGCTATCGGAGGAGAACCTGGGGGAGAAGGTATCGGCATATTTTCGTATCCACGGGGATCCCGAGCATCCTTTTTCCGAAGTGGTCGGGTTGCTCCAGGCCATCGATCGCTCCTCCGGCCGGACCGTGTACCGCATCACCCGCCGCTCCGGCGAGGTAGTCGAGGTCCCTGAGGCAGATGTGCTCAAGCTGAAGATGGTCCCGCCGCCGGCCGGCCCCGTACGGCCGCAGAAGAGCTGGAGCGGATTCACGTCACCGCCCCCGTCGGGAGAATGAAAGCAGGCTCCGGCGCTCAATTCGGGAGGGATCCGGCGCGAAGCCCCCGCCCGACGTGGCAAGATTGACGGGTGGGGTTATTCGATAAGTTCAAGCGTGCCAATCTTGCCGAGCTCGAGGAGTTTGTAGTCACCCATCAGGGGGTGGAGGGTTATCTCGAGCCCCTGACTCCCACGATGCCACTATCACTGCTGATAGTGGCCCGAAACGGGGAATGGGCCCGTGCGACGGTGGCCGACCGTGGCCAGGCCGGATCTTTCTGCAAGAAGCTGGGGATCCCGATCTACGATGCCGCGGTCGTCGGGTATCCAGAGCGAATGCGGGGGTTCAAAGGGCACCCCGCGCCCGATGCCCCGACTGCTGAGGAGCTTGCCGCGTGGTACTCGCAGCCTTCCTCCGAAGAAGCCGACGACGCCGGAGAGTAAATGGCGGGCCGCCTGAAGCCCGGTTTCGGACGGCTGGCGAGCCTGCAGGAAGCGCTGGCGATTCTCGACGATCATCCACTCGAGCTATCCACCGAGCGGGTTGCTCTGGACCAATGCTCCGGCCGGGTGCTGGCATCGCCGGTCACTTCCGAGGTGGACGTTCCTCACTTCCCCAAGGCGGCGATGGACGGCTACGCCGTGATTGCGTCGGACACCTTTGCGATCTCCGGGCAGGGCCCCCTGTCCCTGAAGATCCGGGGCTCGCTTCAGCCCGGCCAGGTCGCGACTTCCCCGGTTGGGGTCGGGACGTGCATCGAGATCGGCACCGGCGCTCCCATGCCCGAGGGGGCCGATTCGGTCGTGATGGTCGAGAACACCGAGCCGGACGGTGACTCGTCGGTATGGATCCGCAAGCCCGTTGCGCCGGGCGAGAACGTCATCCGGCGCGCCTCGGATATCAAGGCCGGCTCGGTGGTGCTCGCAAAGGGGGCCTTGGTCGGGCCGCCGCAGCTGGGCGTCCTGGCGGCGGTGGGGGCCAGCGAAGCCGAAGTAACCCGCCGGCCCAGCGTCGCCCATTTCTCGACCGGCGCCGAACTGCTGGCCTCCGGGGAGGACTTGAGTCCCGGCCGCATTTACGACATTAACGGCCATACGCTCGCAGCGGCCCTGGTCGCCGACGGCTGTGAAACTATCGACCTTGGCCTGGTGCCCGACGATCTCGAAGCGCTTCTGGACGCGGCTCGCCGGGGAGTGGAGGAAGCAGACCTGCTGTTGTTGTCCGGCGGTTCAAGCCTGGGCGGCGGCGATCTCGTTGTGGAGACTTTCGAAAAGCTGGGAAAGCTGTTGCTCCACGGAGTGGCCGTGAAGCCCGGCAAGCCACTGGTGCTGGCAACTGCCACCGACTCGGAGGGCAGGGCAAAGATGATGATCGGTCTGCCGGGGTATCCCATGTCCGCCCTGTCCGACTACCTGATATTCGTGCGGCCCTACCTGCGGAAGGCCGCCGGGGCTGCGGCCCTCTCAAGATGGACCGACGCCACCCTGGCCCGCAAGCATTTCTCCGTCGTGGGGCGTTACGAGTTCCTTCCCGTCGGCCTGGAAGACAACCTGGCCCATCCTCTGACGGGGGGATCTTCCTCGATAAGCGCGCTTGCTCGCGCCGACGGCTTCGTCGAGGTGGACGAGAACACCGAGGTCCTCGAAGAAGGCTCGCGGGTGCGCGTGCAGCTGCTGTGATTCACCGGGCGGCTCACGTCGTCATCCTGCTCGCCTTCCTGGGGGCGGTTGCAGTCGCCTTTCTCGGATTCATGATGCCGATTTTCGGGTGGGAAAACCAGGCAAGAATTGCATCGTTTAAGCTGTCGGCGGGACTTCTGCTGGGGGCACTGGCTTTGCTGGCGGCAGATTGGCTGGCGCACGGGGAGGGGTGAAAACCTTGGAGTGCGTTCAACCAGGTTGGAGTGTGCTCAAACATTTAGTCCGCGGTATCATTGCTTTGTTCCCTTAGGGGGCGTTGCAAGAAGGAGAACGAAGGAGGCTATTTTGGCTACCAGGACCGACGAAGTAAACGTTCAGACAGCAGTTCCGGCGATTGCGCCGGCCCCTGCCGCTCCAGTCCAGCCCACCCGGACGATCAGTCCGATCTCGCTGGGTGAGTCGGCGGTGGCCAAGGTAGGCCAGCTGCTCGAGCAGGAGGGCCAGACCGACTACTTCCTGCGGATTGCGGTTCAGCCCGGTGGATGCTCGGGCCTGCGGTACGCACTGTATTTTGACGACCAGAAGCTCGACGGCGACATCACCAGCGACCACGGCAGGTTCGAGGTCCGGGTCGACCGCATGTCGGCGCCGTACCTGCAGGGCGCCCGCCTTGAGTGGATGGACGGCCTGGAGCAGTCCGGGTTCACCATCAACAACCCCAACGCCAAGGGCTCCTGCGCCTGCGGGGATTCGTTCCACTAACAGCACAGACCAAACTACCGGCGGCCTCCCTTAGGGGAGGCCGTTTCGCGTGTGCGATAAGGATAGCGTCGCCGGAATCACCGGCTTCTCAGCCCCGTCCTCGCGGGCTACCTGCGCCCCACGCGGGTGTTGATCCCGCTCAGGACCAATAGTCCTTGCGGGTTCCCCGGCTCGCACGCGGGTGTAAGGCCGCTCAGGAACACTCCCGTCCCGATGTTTTCGCCGGCGCTGCTTTCGGGTAAGTGGTAGAAACAATTCCTCAATCTTCACGGAGGCATTGCATTGAAAAGATTCGTGATCGTCTTTGTCTTGAACGCCGTGGTCGCGGCCTTGATTGTCCCCTTTGCCTCGGCGGCGACCAACGACCCCTTTTTTACCAGGCAATGGGCGCTTTCGAGAATCAAGGCGGAACCGGCCTGGGCCGCCTCGACCGGCGCCAACGTGACTATTGCGGTGATCGACACGGGGGTTGATCTGCGCCACGAGGACCTCGCCGCAAATGTCGTGCCCGGCACAACTATTTTCAAGTGCAAGAAGACTTCCTGCGCTGGAGGCCAGGACGATCACGGCCACGGCAGCCACGTCGCCGGAATCGCCGCCGCGGTAAAGGGCAACGGCAAAGGGGTCGCCGGGGTGGCGCCTTCGGCAAAGATAATGCCGGTGAAGGTTCTCGACTCCAACGGCGAAGGAACCACCGACGATGTCGCCGCCGGGATTCGATACGCGGTCGACAGGGGAGCGAAAGTAGTCAATCTGTCCCTGGGGGTCATATCGGGTGTGGGGACTGTGGCCAAGATCATCGGGGAACTGGACTCGGTCTATTCCGCAATCGACTACGCCTGGGCGAAGGGGGCAGTCATTGTGATTGCTGCAGGAAACGACACCTTTCCGCTGTGCGCAGAACCGGCCGCTCATCCCAGAGCAATCTGCGTCGGGGCCACCGACAACAACGATCTGATCGCCGCTTATTCCAACTCGGGCGACATCGACGTCACCGCCCCCGGAGGGTTCGGAAGTGTCTTTTGCGAGGATTATGCCCGGGACGTGGTTTCGACGATCTGGCCCGGCTCAAGCCTTGATTGCCGGGGCTCCGGGTCGGTCACCGGGTACGACACCCTTGCCGGCACTTCGATGGCGACCCCCCACGTATCGGGGGTTGTTGCCCTTATCCGGTCCAAGAATCCGACCTGGAGCAACCAGCAGGTGGTCAACAAGCTCTACGCAAGCGTGGATGATCTGGGCCTTCCGGGCGCCGATCCCGTGTACGGTCGCGGCCGGGTTAACGCCTGCAAGGCGGTTTCGACCCTCTGCTGACCGAGAGGTTGTCTTTTCGAGAACCTCCGACGTTGGAACATTCAGAGGAGTCAGTGCACCTGATGCGTCGGGAGGCGGAGCGGGTTGAAGTGGGGAGCTCGCTAGGTTTCGGGTTTCACCTCGAATCCCAGGGTCTTAAAGTCGGAGTCAAAGCCGAACACTTCAGAGATTCCTGAGAGGCGGGCTACTGCCGCGCTGATCGCATCCGTAAGGGACAATTCGATTTGGGGGTGGGCCATCAGCAGATCCCAGCCGAGGCTCTCGTGCCGTGGCTGAATCCAAATCAACCGAAGCCGCCTAGCATCGACAGACTGCTGCAAAGCCGTGCGAAAGGCGAGTGCGCTTTCCAAGCCGGAGTCATAGATGAGTCGGGTAGCCGTTTCGTCGACGACATAGTTCGTGGTAAGGAAGCGAGCCCCAGCGTTTACCAGCCCCTCGTAATGGTGACGAGCCTGTTCATGGAACCTGTCGTTGCCTTTTAGCAGAGCAATCCAGCCGCCGGAATCGACAAAAACGAGGCCCAAGAATTAGCGGGCGTCCCGGTATATGTACCGGTCGTGGTCGACCGAAGCATTGGAGGGGCCGCCCTTGAAGGATCCCGCCAGTTTCAGAAACGGATCATCGGTGTTCGAATGACCTGCGGGCCGGGCGAGGTAGCTGCGAACTGCGTCTCGGATAATCGCCGCTGCGGATCGACCTTCAGCTAGGGCCGCCATCCTTAATTCCGAATCGAGATCCTCCCCAATATATATTTGCTTACGTTTCACACATGGAGTATACATCACAATTAGACAGATGTCGGTCGGTCAGTGCGAGTGGCCCGCTGCGGACATCTTGATAGCAGCGACGGCCTATGCCCACGACCTCCCCCTTTACACTCACAACCGAGACGACTTCAAACCATTCGAGAACTTAATCGAAATCAAGATGGTGTAAAAGGCGCCGCTTGTCTGCCGCTTCCCGACGAACGAAGCTGCCCGCCCTGTGGGCAGAAACTACCGAT
>JBOGWH010000110.1:0-2673 GCA_050692975.1 Actinomycetota bacterium
TCGCAGGACGGGGCAAGCGCCCCGATGTTGTGGTGGTGACGAGGGTGACGGCCCCCGGCGGGAGGGTCCTCGCCGAGCGCTTCGCGAGGACCGAACGGGCCCTGGACGAAAATGTGGCCGACACCGTCAATCACGTGCTGGAGGAAAACATAAAGAGGGGAACCGGGACCGGGGCCAAGCTCGGACGCCCGGCCGCAGGAAAGACCGGCACGGCCCAGAGCAACAAGGACGCGCTGTTTGCCGGGTACACGCCGGAGCTCACCGCAGTGGTCTGGATGGGTTTCCCGCCCGACGCCACCGGCAACATCCCGGTGATGGACAAGGTGCACGGCCGGGAGGTCACCGGCGGCTCTTTCCCCGCGACGATCTGGAAGAAGTTCATGTCGGCGGCGCTGCAGGGGATCAGGGGGACCGACTTTGCCACCCCAACGCTCGGCGGGGAAGTGATCCGGCCTGCTCCGACGCCCTGCCCGTCCGAAGAGGGCGACGGCAGCGATGGACAGTCCGGGGCCCCCGGCCGGTCGGGAGAACCGGGGGCCAACGCAGCCACAGGGGGCAACCTGATCAATCCCCAGATCGACCGGGAACCCGAGGACCTCTCCAACTGCCTCCCGAGCCCGACCCCCTCGCCGTCACTGTCGCCGTCGCCCACCGAAGATCCCGGCGAGGATCCCGACGAGACCCCCACCCCTTCTGTCTCGCCGACGAAGAAGAAGAACGTCGACGACGACATCGGCGACATCGAACCGATCGGTGGAGGGATTCCCGGCGAAGCCGGCGCGGACAGCAGCGACGGCAACGATAACTGAGCGGCGGCGGGAATCAGTTCCGCCCCGCCAACGGTTAGATTCCCCCTGTGCGGTGTGGGTGGCGATCGCGGCCACCGCACTCGGGCTGCTCGCCGGGTACCTGCTGAAACAGCAGTGCGCGGGCAATGCCTGGGCCGACGATTTTCAGTACCGTCGCCTTTGTTATAACGACATCCAGCCTCTTTACGGTTTCCGGGGCATCGATGAGGGGCTTATCCCCTACCGGGACGTGCGGCTGGAGTACCCGGTTCTCACCGGGATGTTCATGGACCTCGCCGGAAGATTGATGAGGGGCCTGTCCGAGCTGGGTATATTCGGGCCGGGCAACACTGCCTACTTTCACGTCAACGCGGTGCTGCTGGCGCCGGCCGCCTTCGCCGTAACACTGGCCCTGCGGCCTTTTGTTCCTGCACGGCGATTGCTGATCTGGGCGGTGGGCACACCCATCGTCTTGTACGCCTTTCACAACTGGGACCTTTTGGCGGTGGCGGGTGCGGCCTGGGCCCTGGCGGCCTATTTGCGGCGCCGGGACGGTTGGACCGGCGCCGCTTTAGCCCTGGGGGCGAGTGCGAAGCTGTACCCGGCGTTCATCCTGCCGGCCCTGCTGCTCGGTCGATGGGCCGAAGGCCGCTGGGATGAAGGGGCCCAGGCGGCCTCCGGT
This sequence comes from Actinomycetota bacterium, assembly GCA_050692975.1. Taxonomy (GTDB): domain Bacteria; phylum Actinomycetota; class CADDZG01; order JAHWKV01; family JAHWKV01; genus JBOGWH01. Next base: position 1,471 of record JBOGWH010000110.1, read on the forward strand.
GCCCCGCGGCGTTCGGCCGTGCGCATGCTGGCGGCATTCGCCGCCGTGTACGCCGCGGTGAACCTTCCCTGGCTCGTCATAGCGGGGGGAGACCCGGTCGTCTTGTCGGCAAGCGCCGAGGTTCCGCTGCGCCAGGGCGGCACCAACGGATGGATCGAAGTGTGGAAGTTTCACGCCGACCGATACCCGGATTTCGGGACGGTCTGGTACTGGCTGGCTCACCACGGAAAGGTCTTGATTCCGGGGATCGGATGGGGGCCCGGTGAATCGGGATACCAGAATTTCGTTTCCGTCTTCAGCTTCCTGGCGTTCGCCGGCGGCTCGGCCTGGCTGCTGTGGACCGGCTGGAGGCGCCGGAGCCGGGAGGGCGGGTACCCGGCCCTTCAGATTGGCCTAGGAATCGTAGCGTTGTTCCTGCTCGTCTCCAAAGTTCACTCTCCCCAGTACGCCTTGTGGGTGATCCCGTTTCTGGTGCTGCTGAAGGTGCCCTGGAAGATCGTGTTTTCCTACCTGGCGGCCGATCTGGCCGTCTACATTTCCGGCTTTTACTACTTCACGGTTATGAGCCAGCCCTCCCCGGCCTGGAAAGGGATATTCGAGATTGCAGTCCTGGGTCGAGCCTGCGTGCTGGGCTGGTTGATCTGGTGGTCGCCTCGGCCCCCGTCGCCGGTCGCCGAGGCGCAACCGCCCGTGGATGCCCTTGGGAGGCCCTCGGCCGCCTAGAAATATAGGTCAAAATGACGGATGTTTCCTCAGGCTTTTTTGTCCATCATTGCCCGATGGAGACGAAAACCGGCCCGCAGAGGCCCACCGCGTGAGCTCGGCTGATTTTTGGGACGCGAACGCCACCGGACGTAGCCGCTGGGCCCATAAATTCGACGAGAGCTTCGCTCCAATAAGCGCCAGGCTGGTCGAGATGGCGGGCGTTTCAGAAGGCCACCGCGTGCTCGACATCGGGACCGGAACCGGCGAGCCCGCCCTCACCGCCGCCAGGCTCACCGGCCCCGCGGGCCGGGTTGTGGCGACCGACTTTTCCGCAAAGATGTTGAAAAGGGCCGCCGAGCGGGCGGAAGAAAACGGGCTGGAGGTGGAGTTCCGGGTGATGGATGCAGCCGATCTTGATTTCCCCGAAGCGGACTTCGATGCCGCGCTCTGCCAGCTCGTTTTGATGTTCCTTCCGGACCCGGGCTCGACGTTGCGGGC
>JBOGWH010000111.1:0-6582 GCA_050692975.1 Actinomycetota bacterium
ACCCAGTAGCCCTCGGCTTTGAGCTTTTTGACCAGGTGCCCGCCGATGAAGCCCCCGGCCCCGCAAACCACCGCACGTTTCATGTATTCCCCTGCCTCCTGGCTTTGTCCAGTACGAGAGCTTATCGCGCCGCCCAGGTCTGGATGATCCCATACTCTTTCGTCGACGCGACCAGCTTTGGGGTGATGAAGTCCCGTAAGATCAAGGAAGCTCTTGGGGATTCGCCTTCCGGCTTTTTGCGTTGGGACTAGACGCGGTCCTTTAGTCCGTCGACCCCCTCATGACTTGCACACGTGACGCAGCAGAACATGATCCCGCTGCTTTCCACCCCGTGGCCGATTAGCCGACAGCCGCAATGCGCGCAGGAGGGGGCGATCAACTGGATGGCGCACTCGAAGCTGTCGAAATCGTAGGTTCGCCCGTCGGCGGTCGTGACTTTGAAGCTTTTGTCGTATTCGTTGTGGCAGACCTCGCAGACACTCATATCCTTGGCCCTTTCGCCTCACTACGATCTTCTACCTTGGTTTACCCTGCCGGCGGGTGTGCCAATCCCCGTCGCGGTCACCTTGGGCATGACGTAGAGGCACGAGTCAATTTCGGAGATAAAATCCGGAGCGGAAAGCAGCCCGGCACCCTGAATCCTGGACAGATGGGAAACGCCCATTGCCCGGAGGTTAGACTTCTTCCAATTTCCTATAGCCCCGGGAGGACTTCGACGGCTTGATAGCTCATCGGCCCCCAAGGCCGGCAACAACAAGGGCGCTGGCCCTTCTCGCGGGTGCGTGTCTGTGGAGCCTGCCCGCCGCTCAGGCGTCCTCGGCCGCCGAGACGTCCTCTTTGCAGAAAGAGCTCAACTCGGTTGCCAATGAATACACCCGGACCCAGTCCCGACTCGACCGTACCAATACGCAGCAGCGGAGGCTGGAAGAGGAAAGCCGCAAGAACGAACAGACGATTGCCCGGCGCAGCGAAGCCCTCCAAAAGCGTGCCGGCTCCATTTACAGAAGAGGGGCGGGTGGAATCTGGACGGACCTGCTCACCTCTCCCGATCTCGGCGTCTTCGTAAGGCGGCTGTATTTCCTGGAGCGGCTGGGAGATCAGGACACCCGGCTCGTAGAGCAGTTGCGTATCGCCCAGGGAAGAGGAGAGGAGCTTCGCAGCGACCTCGCCTCAGCCCGCTCGCGTGAAGCGGCGCTTGCCCGCCAGCTCAAGGCCAGGCAAGCTCGGTTGGAGGGCCGTCTGAGGGAAGCTATGAAGGCCGAGGAGTCGCGCAAGCGGGCGGCGGCGGCCAAGCTCAAAGCCTCCCGGACCGTCAGCGAAAGCCAGCGGCGATCTCTGGAGGCTGCGGCCAAGGGTGTGCGCCTTACCGGCGGAGGCAAGTTCGGTTCTTTTGCCCTGCCTATTGCCGGACCGGCCGGATTCGCGGACACCTGGGGGGCTGCCCGGGACGGCGGCCGGCGTCATCAAGGCACCGACGTCATGGCGCCATGCGGAGCGCCCGTGGTGGCGGTGACCTCCGGGACGATCACCAGGACGATGTCGGGAGGGGCGGGCGGAATCATGGCCTATCTGAGGGCCAACAACGGAGACGTTTTCTTTTATGCCCACTTGCAGGGCTTCTCGGACGGAACCGCCGCCGGCCGGAGGGTGTCGACGGGAGACCTGATCGCACGCAACGGCAACACCGGCAACGCCCGGGGCGGCCCCTGCCATGTTCACTTTGAGTGGCATCCGGGGGGCGGGCGCCCCGTAAACCCTTATTCGCTGCTGGCTTCGGCTCGCTGAGATCCGCGGCCAACCTACTCTGCGGGTACCGCCTCTTCAAGGCGCGACTTTTCTGCCCGTCTGTTCCAGCCGTACTTGGTCAGGCCCCGCGGCTTATACACGCCCAGTACCGTTGCGACTAGCAGTAGGGCCAGCGCTGCGGATGAGTGAAGGATGGGGGACGAATCTCTAAGCGCGGCCAGTTCGCCGCTCCCGGCCTCTGCTGCCGCCGCGCCGAGGCGCTCCAGCGACGGGAGATATATGAGCAGCACGGCATTCGCGAAGACGTTGATTACCAGTTTGGCCAGAACCCAGTGATGGCGGAATAGGCCCCAATGAGTGCCAAGCGACTGCACCAGTCCCGTAATTAATGAGGCGAAGCTCAACGGCACAATTACAGCGCGGGCGCTGAAGTCCATCATCACGTAGGCGCTGCTTACTACTTCGGGATCGCCGAGGCATTTAAGAATTTCTACCGGCGGCGGCGGCTGGACCTCTTCGGCAAGGGACGGCTAACCGACCGCGCAAAAGCCGGGCGACGGCTTTTGCGCCGGGACCCGCGCGACACGAGTGTCGTACCCAACAGGGCCACGGCGCCGACCCACCCCAGCGATACGAACGGCGAAGGCGAAGCAGCCCGCCTCGCGGAAGCCAAATACGGCTTTTGCCGGCGGCCGACATGGGCCCTCTCCACGCGCCGCTGCTTCTGGCGCTGAGCGGCAACGCCGCTTTCGACATGGCCGGCAACGGTCGGCTGCGGCTGGAAGGCGCTTTGCAGCGCGGCCGGCTGCTGGGCAACCTGCGTCCCGCTCTGCAATTGGATCTGCTGGCTGAGCGAGGGGGCCTGTGCGGAAGCTGCGGCGTGCGCCTGGGCCTGGGCTGACTGCGCCAGGGCCTGAGCCTGGGGCTGGGCGGCCGGGGCCGCGGAGGACTGGGCCTGAGTGCCGGTCTGCTCGACCGGCGGCCGGATGCCCCCGTCATGTCTGCCCTTGTCCCCGCCGGACTCGCCGGACTTGCCGGTCAAGGGCGGCAGCACAAACGCGAGGTCGTCGTTCAGGATCGTCCCGGTGGCCTGCCCGTTGCCGGACGCCCCGCTGGTGCTCAATTCCAAAGTGAAGGTCTCGTCATCTTCAACCACGGGGTCACCGACAATGCGCACCACGATCGGCTCTTTTTCCCCACTTTCCAACGCGGCCCAGCTGCGGCTGTTGGATCCCAGGACCGGATCCAGGATCCCCCTGGCGCCGGGACCGAGGGCCTCACCGGCCGCGCCGTCGTCGATGTAGTCCACCCCCTCCGTGGCGGTGCCGGGCGTCACCTTCCAGGTTAGCGTGACCGGCTGGTTGACCGTGCCGCCCTCCAGCGACACCTTGAATGCGGCCTCGGTGATACCGGCGTTGCCCTCCTTGACCGACACGTCCGACACCTTCACCTCGGGGAAGTCGTCATCAATAATTCTGAGAGTCGCCGTCGCTCTCTCCAGAACCTCGCCGACCGGATTGGACAAAATAACCTTGAGGTCCTCGCCTTGGCCCTCTACCAGTGAATCTCCTACCACGGGCACGGTAACGCTCTTGACGGTTTCTCCGATGTTGAATGTCAGGGTGCCGGCAGTGGCGACGAAGTCCTTGCCCTCCTGCGCCGTGCCGGCGATCGCGCGGTAATCGACCCTGATGGGGACCTTCGCCGGTGCGGGCAGGATGGCCTTCAGCCGGGCCGCGGTGGGCGGATTGGTCCCCGTGTTTCCTTCAATTACCTCGGCATCTTCCAGGAAGATGCCCTCGGGCTCGAGAATCGGCTCCTGGCGGCCAAGGGTCGCCGGACCGTTGTAGTGGTTGGTTACCGGAGCGCCGCCGGTCTGGTAGCTGGTGTTGGAGTAGGACATGGTCTCGAGCACATCCCAATCCGCCCATCTCTCAAAGGTGATGCCTCCGGTCGCTTCGACGTCGGAGTGGACCAGACCGATTGCTCTTCCGGCTGGGGTGATGGTGTGCTGCTCGCCCGCTTCCGGTCCGTTGGCCCCGGTGCTGTGGATTCCGGGAAATTCGTGAAAGGTTCCGGCGTTGTTCTGGGCCCATCCGACCCAGCCGCCGCCGGCTTCCAGATACCTTTTTATGTCGCCCCGGCGCTCAACAAGGATATTCAGATCTTCCTTGGCCGTCTGGCATTTCCCGCCGAAAGGCCCCGACGGGTCATTCGGGCGGTAATCGCCCTGGCAACCGACGATGACCGCGTCGTATTTCGAGAAGTCTACGGTGCGCAGATCCTTGAGTTCCGCACTGGACGCGTCGGCGACGTCTATGCTGGAAAAGCGGGTCCTGTCGGCGGCTCTGATTGGCTCGGCGCCGGCATTTTTAGAAACGTAGAGAAGACGGGGCGCCGGGTTGGCGTGAGTCACGTAGTCGACCGCCTTCCTTATGAGGCTCAACGACCCCGAAGCCTGGGCGCCTCCCCAATATTGGGCTTCTTCGGGAAAGTGCATGCTGATGAAGGCGCCCCCCGACGAGCGCCCGGGATTGGCCCCGTCGTTGTCGTCGATGGTCCCGGTGCCCTCGTCGTCTTTGATCTCGGCGCCGATGGGGTTGTAAAGCAGAAGCTTGAACGATTCCGCCGGCTCCTCTACCGTGTCCCCGAGGACCGTCACCGGCGCCTCCACCTGCTGGACGCCGGCCGCAAACGTCAGGGTGCCGGTGACGGAGAGATAGTCCTGTCCGGCCCGGGCGGTGTCGTCGGCCGTCCGGTAGTCGACTCTGATCGTATTTTCGGCGGGGTGGGTCAGGCTGACGATCATCTTCATTTCCGCCGAGCCCGAATCCGGCTCGGTTATCCATGAACTGCTCGCCCTGATGGCGGGGGTTGAACCCTCCCACTCATCGAAAGCGTCGTCGTCGAGGATCTTGGAAACCCCGTGCCCGTCGGCGATCACTCCGTTTACCGGATCGCTGAGCGTTACGAAGAACGTCTCGTCGATTTCCACCAGATCGTCGTTGTTAACCTCCACCGCCACGCGCTTGCGAAAGGTCCCGTCGTTGTATTCGTCCCAGCTTCCCTGCCCGAGGTTCGGCTGAATCGTAAACACTCCATCGGGAACCGAATAATCGTCGGGAGTCTCGGCGGTGCCGGGGCCGGTGCTGTAGTGAACCGTGACGGGCTGCTTGGGGGCCCGGTCCAAGACGACTTCGAAGGTGGGATGGCAGCTTCCTCCCCCGCCGTGGGCGGCAGGCTCGACCGGGCCGGGGTTGTCCACGCCGGGCGTGCGGCATTCGGGATAGCCCTCCTCCGGCATCGCCGCATCGACAACCCAGATCCCCGGAGGAGCGTCGGCCCAGCCGTCGTTTTCGGCGATGGTCCCTTTGGCCCGGCCGTTGGCGATGGCGGCGTTTACCGGGTTTCGCAGATTTAGAAAAAAGACTTCATCGGGTTCCGCAATGGTGTCCCCGACGACCCTGACGGCAACCGTCTTCGAGGTCTCGGTGGGCCCGAATTGCAGGGTCCCGGTAGCGGCGGTGTAATCATCGGGGGCCGACGCCTTTGCGTCCTCGGTGCCGAAGTCGACTCGCACCCCGGCGGGATGGGCGAAGTTGAGCGACACCGTGAAATTGGCGTTGGTATAACCCGAGTCGCCCTCCTCGATAGTGATGCTCTCGACGGACAAAAGCCGGTGATCGTCGTTCAAGATCGATACCGTCGCCGATTCGTCGACGATCGTCGCACCCTCCGCGGCGGTCAGAACTAACTGGAAATTCTCGTCGGGCTCGTCGTCGGTGTCTCCGTTTATCATCACAGTCACCGTCTTGAGAGTTTCTCCCGGCTCAAAAGTAACCGTACCGGAGGTTTGTGAGTAGTCGGACGGATGCTTGGCCGTCCCATTTTCGGTCCGGAAATCGACGGTGACCGCCTCCTGCGGTTTTCCGGAAAGCCGGACCGGGATGGAGGCAACCGTTGCACCCGCCTGACCTTCCTCAAGCGACAGGTCGTCGACGGTTGCCAGCAGGGACGATGCCACCGTGTCGTAGCGAAACTGATCGGCATCGACCGGTGGGCTGGCGCCCTCGGCGGTTACCACGCGCACATGCACGGTGTGGCTGCCCGAGGGCGAGACCGCAACGGCCCTGGAGTCGGAGAGCAATCTGAAATCCTCGGCACGCTTGTCCCCGAAAAGGATTTTGGTGGCGCCGGTGAATGCGGAGCCTTCCACTACGACTTCGGTGCCGCCGCCGTCGGGGCCATGTTTGGGCGAGATCGAAGCAACCTGCGGCTTCGCCGCCGCCGGGACGATCGCGAGGTTGGCCGAGCCCCGCGAGGCGACCGCCGTGACGAGACCCAGACCGGTAATCTCCGCCGGCCGGGACCGGGTCTCGGGGCTTTCGGTTCCGGGTCGGTCGCCCAGCTGGAGGTCGGAGTTCGAGCCCCACGACCAGACGGTCCCGTCACCCGTCAGAGCCATCGAATGGGCCGAACCGGCCGCGGCGGCCGTCGCGCCCGAGGGAGCTCCTATCGACGAAGGCGCGAATCTAGAGGAGTCATCGGACGGGTTTAGACCAAGCTGTCCCTGCGGATTGTCTCCCCACGTCCATACTCTGCCTTCTTCATCCGTCGCAAGGCTGTGGCCGGCGCCGGCGGCGACGGACGTAAATTTGTGCCCGTCCGCCAGGCGGATCGGGGGCGAGACGACTTCGCCGTCGGGCCCGCCGCGGTCGGCGCCGGCCTTTCCGCCGGGGTCGTTGGACCCCCAAGCCCACAGCTGCCCGTCTTTGGCCAGGGCAAGATTGTGGTTGCTTCCGGCCGCAATTGCGGTAATCGACGATAGGCCAGGTA
>JBOGWH010000112.1:0-1616 GCA_050692975.1 Actinomycetota bacterium
CGAGACCGGAGGCGCCGCGAAGACCCTGACGGCGCAGCGATGCCTGGTGGCGGTGGGCCGGGGCCCGGTTTCGGAAGGACTCGGATACGAGCAGGCCGGGGTCAAGGTCGAAAGGGGATTCGTCGTGGTGGATGAGAATTGCCGCACCGGCGTTGACGGGGTTTGGGCGGTGGGCGACCTCATCACCCAGCCGTCGTTGGGTCTGCCCTTTCCTCACTTCCAGCTTGCCCACGTTGCCTTCGGGGAGGGTATTCACGTCGCCGAGCAGATCGCCGGGGTGGAGACGCACCCGGTGGACTACGCCGGAGTTCCCCGGGCCACCTACGGCGAACCGGAGATCGCTTCGGTGGGCCTGACCGAGCAGCAGGCGGCAGCCGCAGGCCACAGGGTCAAGACCGCGAAGTTCAACTGGGCCGCCTCCGGAAAGGCGTCGATCCTCGGGGAGGCCGGCGGCTTTATCAAGGTGGTTTCGGCCGAGGGGGGAGCGGTCCTTGGGGTCCACATGATCGGACCGCGGGTAACCGAGTTGATCTCCGAGGCCCAGCTGATCACGAACTGGGAGGCCTTGCCCGACGAGGTGGCCGCTTTGATCCATCCCCACCCCACGCTGTCTGAGGGTCTGGGCGAAGCCATGTTGGCCCTGGCCGGCAAGCCCCTGCACGGCTAGAGGTCGCCCGGTCCGCATTGCGAACCGTTACCTGCCCACCGATTACGACGACGCTACTGGATATTTTGCGGGCAGGGGCGGCCGAAGGATTGGAGAAAACCCGCTTGAATTGGTGCAAACTAAAGCTGTAGCCATTCGGTCCCCGGGCCGTCTAAAGACCAGGTGGCGCCCGACAAGGCGCCGGCTAAAGAGCAGGTGGTGCCCGAAATGCCAGAGATGAGTCAACCCGACCCCTATTCGCAGGAAACCGCCGATTGGCTCGACGCGCTCGACGATGTCGTCGCAGCGGACGGCTACGACCGCGCCACCGACCTGCTCAAGCGCCTTCTGGCGCACGCTGCAAGCAGGGGAGTCCCGCTTCCGGCCGGAGTGACCACCGACTACATCAACACGATCCCTCCCCACGCCGAACCGGCCTATCCGGGGGACGAGGACATGGAGAAGAGGATCCGCCGCCTGATCAGATGGAACGCCGCGGTCACCGTGCTGCGGGCCAACCGGCTGCACGTCGGTATCGGGGGCCATCTGGCGACCTACGCTTCGGTGGCTGGGCTTTACGAGGTCGGGTTCAACCACTTTTTCCGCGGCCGCAACCACTCCGGAGGCGGCGACCAGGTCTGGTTCCAGGGCCATTCCGCCCCCGGCATCTACGCCAGGGCATATCTGGAGGGGCGCATCACCCAGGACCAGATGGAGCACTTCCGGCGGGAGGCCGCAGCACCGGGCCTTTCCTCGTACCCGCACCCCAGGCTCATGCCGGACTTCTGGGACTATCCCAGCGTCTCGATGGGTCTTTCCCCGCTTCTGGCCATCTACCAGGCCAAGTTCAACCGGTATCTCATGAACCGGGGGATCAAGGACACCTCCGACCAGCGGGTATGGGCGTTCATGGGCGACGGCGAGATGGACGAGCCCGAAAGCACCGGCGCCCTGCACGTGGCCTCCAACG
>JBOGWH010000113.1:0-4873 GCA_050692975.1 Actinomycetota bacterium
ATTCGTCTCTGTGGCAGCCTCCACTAAAGCCCTGTACGCCCTGGACGCCTCCGGGAATGTACATCTGGTCAATCCGGGGTCCGGGGCGATCGGGGTTCGGGGACTCCAACTTCGCCCCGGGGCCCAGGCCCCCCTGCCCCTGCCGGGCCGCCGGGCGGGCGCCCACCAAGGCCCGATCGGAACGGGACTTCCCGGCCAGGGCTCAATCGAAGTGGATGCGGCGGAGAACCTGTTCACCGTTGACGTGGAGACGCATCGAATTCTTCGCGTTTCACCCGCCGGAAAAATCGATGTCGTGCTGCCCCGCGCCGGGCATGACTGCTGCACACTCCCCACCGCGATCGCCCTCGATCCGCTGGGAAACCTTTACATAAGCAATATCTTCCCCCCGCAGGTCTGGTACTTCAATCGCGGCGCGACCTCGATAACCGTCCATGGTCAATCCGTCGCCCCCAGGACGGCTCAGGTCGTCGCCGGCAGCGGCACGGTTGGATTCGGTGGAGACGGCGGGCCCGCTCTGCAGGCACAATTTCAGCGCCCTGCCGGTATGGCGACCGACAGGCAGGGCAATCTCTACGTGGCAGACCCGGGGGAGCAGAGCATCCGGAAAATAGACCGGGCGGGGACGATCACGACCGCCGTCGGGACGGGCATGGCCGGTTTCAACGGTGACTTCAGAAAGGGGCCCGTAACAACTCTGGACGCGCCCCTGGATCTGGATGCGGATCCATGCGGCAACCTGCTCATCGCGGACCGAGGAAACGGTCGCGTCCGCCGACTGAACATCATTGGGGACTGCTCCGCGGTCGGTGCTCGATAGGACCTTGCGGGCTCGGTCCTGCGGCTGATTGCTAAAATTGACTTCTAGCCAACCGAGAGGAGGCCCAATCGTGGGGCAAGTCCAGGCGGCGGTCACCATGACGGCCCTGCCCTCAGGAGACGGGTCTTACGCAGCCGATTTCGTGGTGGACACGTGGGCCACCGACTCCAATGGCGCCTGCCTCGCAGCTGCGAAGAATCGGAGTGAAGCCGGCCGGAAAACAAAAGTACAGACTGGCCGACGCGCAGCTTCATGAGATGGAATTTGGCTTCGTCTGGATCGAGGTCGAGTCAGAAAAAGTCCCCGGTCTGGTTGTTTTCGGGCAGGAAACCGAAAGCCCTCTTCTGGGCGTCACCGCCCTGGAGGCGGCCGGACTTGCGGTAGATCCCGTCAATCGCAAACTCACCAAGTTGCCTTCGAAGCCTTTGTTGTGAAGGGGATGCCGGACGTTGCAGCCGCTTTTACGTGGCCCGTGGCCGGACTGAGAATCACTTCGTACGCGGTGCAGTGGGCCAGAGCTAGCGGCTCGCTTTCCGTGGTGAGGCCTCGGTGTCGGGGAAAGCACCAAGCGTCCAGCCCCGCGAGCTCGCGCTCTCCCATGTCAAGGACCATGCACCGGGTGGACGCGTCGGCTACGCCGTGATTTCGAGATGCTTCGGCGTGATGTCGATATGAAATTCGATTCCCAACGCGCGTGATAGCCGCGCCAGCGTGGTCAGCGACGGTTCATGATCGCCCCCCTCCAGCCGTGCAATGTGCGGCTGCCGCATGCCGACACGGCGTCCCAGCTCCGCCTGGCTGATGCCGTGCTCCACCCGGAACGCGATGACTCGCATTGCCACCTGGTGCGCAAACTCCGTGCGCTCGGCCTCGGCCCGGTACTCGTCGTTCTTCATGCTTTCGGCGACGAGCTGCTTATGCGTCTTGAGCGTTTGAGTCTTCTTCTTTGTTGTCATCTCTGGTCACCTCAAGTTAAGCCCGTCGAGTCTCGTGACCGCCGCACGGACGGCTCGCCGAAATCCGTGCGGATTCGCCTCCGCCTCGGGACCGATTGCCCCGATGACAAAGTTGTCGCCGATGCGCCGGTAGAAGGCACGCCAGGGGCTGCGTCCGGCGCGAGGGCGCAGCTCGCGGAGGTCGTCCGCTCCTCGCACGTTGCTCTGGTGCGGGTAGGGCAACTGTGGCCCAAAGATCTCGAGCTTGTCGACAGCATTGTCCATGGCGTTCCTCTCTGGCACTGGTATCCGCTGGCGTTCGCTGACCGCTGCGTCAACGTAGCGAACTACCCACATCGCGAGAGTATACCAGGCATGGTATGGCTCTGATCAGCCTAGCGAGCTTTCCGGTTCGCTTGCACCAAAGAAGCGGCTTACCGACCCACTACGTCGTGGTTAGGTATCTCCCGGTTTGGTGGACGTTGCCCCGCGTTTGCGTCAGCCGGAAACGAGGCCAGAGAAACAGGCCGGCCACAACCAGTCACCCCCTTCTGGGCGTCACCGCCCTGGAGGCGGCCGGACTGGCGGTAGATCCGGTCAATCGTAAGCTCACCAAGGTGCCCTCGAAGCCCCTGCTCTAAGCCACTTTCGACTGCCCCTGAGATGATGGAGAGATGGAGCGGCGCATTTATGGGCTGGAGAACGAGTACGGCGTAACCTGCACCTTCCGGGGGCAGCGGCGGTTGTCTCCCGACGAGGTCGCCCGGTACCTGTTCCGCAGGGTCGTGTCCTGGGGCCGCTCCAGCAACGTCTTTCTTGAAAACGGCGCCCGGCTCTACCTGGACGTGGGCTCCCACCCCGAGTACGCCACCCCCGAATGTGACGACATCCGCGAGCTCATCGTCCACGACAAGGCGGGGGAGAGGATCCTGGAATCGCTCGTGAACGCCGCCGAGCTGCGCCTTCGTGAAGAAGGGATCTCCGGGCAGGTCTACCTGTTCAAGAACAACACCGACTCGGCCGGGAACTCCTACGGCTGCCACGAAAACTACCTGGTCAGCCGGTACGGCGAGTTCGGCAAGCTGGCCGAGGTGATGATCCCGTTTTTCGTCTCCCGCCAGGTCATCTCAGGGTCGGGCAAAGTTCTGCAGACGGCCAGGGGGGCGCTGTATTGCATCAGCCAGCGAGCCGAGCACATCTGGGAAGGGGTTTCGTCGGCCACGACCCGCTCCCGGCCGGTGATCAACACCCGCGATGAGCCTCATGCCGACGCCGAGCGCTTTCGCCGCCTCCACGTGATTGTCGGTGACTCGAACATGAGCGAGTACACCTCATGGCTGAAGGTGGCGACGACATCGGTTTTGCTGAGGATGCTGGAGGAGGGGGTGGTGATGCGCGACCTGAGCCTGGAGAACCCGATCCGGGCCATTCGCGAGATATCTCACGACATCACCTGCCGCCGCAAGGTGCGCCTGGCCAACGGCAGAGAGGCCTCCGCCATCGAAATCCAGTGGGAGTACCTGTCCAGGGCGGCGCGCTACGTGGAGCGCCGGGACGATCCCGAGATGAAGCAGACCGTCAAGGACTGGGAGGAGTGCCTTTTGGCCCTGGAGGAGGACTACACGCGGCTGGACACCAAGATCGACTGGGTGATGAAGCATCGTCTGATCGAGAGGTACCGGGAGCGTCATCAGATCTCGTTGGCCCACCCGAAGCTGGCCCTGATGGACCTCGCCTACCACGACGTGTGCCGCCGCCGCGGTCTGTACTACATGCTGGAGAAACACAACTTTGCGGAGCGGTATGTCACCGATGATGAAATCGATGTCGCCAAGCTGGAACCCCCCCAGACGACCCGGGCGAAGCTGCGCGGCGAGTTCATCAGGGCGGCAAAGCGGCGGCGCCGGGACTTCACCGTCGACTGGGTCCACCTCAAGCTCAACGATCAGGCCCAGCGCACGGTGCTTTGCAAGGACCCGTTCAAGCACACCGACGAAAGGGTCGCCCGCCTGATTGCCTCCCTGTGACAATAGAATCGCTTTATGCCACGTTTTGATACAGGGGTCGTTGCCGAGATAACCGAGTCAAGCCCGGCGATTGAAAAACTCGTCGTAAAGGTCGGCCGTTCGAAGAGAAAGGCCGTCGCATTCCCGTCGGTATCGGGGAAGGTCGCAGTGGGGGACAAGGTAATCCTCAACACGACCGCAACCGAGCTCAAGCTCGGCACGGGCGGCCGGGACTTCGTCCTGTGGAACCTGGCAAACGAGAAGCACAAGCAGATGTCGAAGGGCCACATTATGAAGATGCGCTACACGCCCTGGCAGTTCGACACCATGTCGGTCGAGGCCCCGGAAAGCCCCCACCACGAAAAGATGAAGGAAGCCACCTCCCTCGGTGGGATGCCGGTGGTTGCCTGCGGGCTGCACTCCCAAGTCCCTGCGGCGGCCGCCATGCTGAAAAGCGTCGACGCCGACCTCAAGGTCGCTTACGTCATGACCGACGGGGCGGCACTGCCGATCGCCGACAGCGAACTGGTCGCCTCGTTGAAGGAAAAGAAGCTGATCGACGGCACCGTGACCACCGGGCATGCATTCGGCGGCGATCTGGAAGCGGTCAACCTGTTCAGCGGACTGCTGGCCGCCGGCGACGTTCTCAATGCCGACGCGGCCATCGTGTCGATCGGACCGGGGATAGTCGGCACGCAGACGCTTCTGGGCCACACCGGCATGCAGCAGGGCCAGGTCCTGTCGGCCGCGGCTTCTCTGGGGGGCAGGCCCGTTGGGGTTCTGCGAATCTCATTTGCCGATTCCAGACCCGAGCACACCGGCGTTAGCTTTCATTCGATCACCGCCCTTAAGTACGCCACCGCCAACCGCTGCACGATCGCCGTCCCCGATCTGCCGATCGACCGGCTGCACCTCGTCATGGGCACGCTGGCCGAATCGGGCATCAGCGAGATGCACGACCTGGTGATCGTCGACGCATGGGAGACCGCGGCGGTGCTCGAGAAGGCCGAACTCCAGCCCACCACGATGGGCCGCACCATGGCCGAGGACCCGGACTTCTTCGAAGCTGCCGGCGCCGCCGGGCTATTGGCCGGGCGGCTTATCTACGAGAT
>JBOGWH010000114.1:0-1044 GCA_050692975.1 Actinomycetota bacterium
GCCGTGGATCGCGGCCCCCATGCCGCGGTGCCCGAATCGGTGGCCGCCGCGGGGGCCCATCTTGCCCTTCAGGTGCCCGATTCGCTCTTTCATTTCGGCGGTCTTGTCCGCAGGCTTCTCCCCCGAATCGGTCTGGCTTGATGCCACATTCAGCCCTCCGACGATCATCGTGGCCACAAGGGCCGCCCCTACCAGTCCGATAGCCACACGGGCCCAGAGTCCTGCCCGGTTCTTAGTCTCCTGCTCGCTCATCGCATTCTCCTTCCGGTTGCTTGCTTTGAATACTTTGGACCCCGTGCCTTTGACGCCGCTGAAGCCTGGCTGTGAATTCGATGTGAGGGCAAAAAAGCTTCACGTGAGTCCCACCCCTAGAGAGGCCCGAACCCCCGCATCTTCTTTCTGAGCGACGCCGCAATTACGCGTCGCAGAGGCCCCCCGAGCACGGCGGCGTGATACAGGGGATGCATCCACCACTGGACCCGGACCTCAAAGCTGCCTCGCTCGATGCCCCGGATCATGGCCGAGACAACCCGCTTGGGGCCCATAACCGCCCAGGAGGTGCTGGTATTGCGCAGCAGTCGGCCCATCGGGAAACCGTCGGTCTGGGTAAAACCGGGGTTTACGACCATCGAGCGAATGTGAATGGTCGAAAGCTCTTCCCAAATGGCCTCGCTGAAAGCTACGAGGCCGTGCTTTGAAGCCGCGTAGTCGGGTGACCTTGGGGTCGGGATCCTCCCCGCCATCGAAGCCACGTTGACGACGACGGGGGTTTTCCCCTTCCGGGCGGCGGCCCGGAGCACGGGCAGAAGTTCTTTGCTGCACCACATCGCCCCCAGTAGATTCGTGCGGATGACTTTCTCCCAGCCCTCAGGAGTTCCTTCCAGGAATGACCCCTGGGTGGAGATGCCGGCGTTGTTCACGAGGATATCCACGCGGGGGCTCAATTCACTCACCCTTTCCGCCATTTTCCGGACCGAGGCCGGGTCGGATACGTCACAGACGACATATGTGTGGGGGGGTCCTCCCAGTTCGGTCACCAGTTCG
>JBOGWH010000115.1:0-2725 GCA_050692975.1 Actinomycetota bacterium
GATCACAACGGCGTCGAGTTCCCCCAACCGCCGGGAAAGGCGGCTAGCCGGGTCGTTCACGGCGAACGCTGCAAATCGTGCTCAGGTCCGGGCATGCTGCACCCTCAAGCCGGGTCCGGCGCAAACCCGGCGAAGCGTAACCGGCAGGTTTCACGGCCTGGCCGCCTGGGAAACCTTTATGCAGAGCAAGCGGAGGTGAAATAGATGCCTGTTTATAGAGAAGAGCCCGTCGTAGTCCGGGAGGAGCCGGTCGTGGAGCAGCCGGTCGTGAACCGCACCGACGGGGGCCTCACCGGCTTTGCAATTGCAAAGTACGGCTTCATCTTGCTGATGACCATCATCATCCTGTGGTTCATCGCAAACTACCTGCTGCCCTTCCTCAGGTAGGGCAGGGGAGAGCAGCCAGCTCCTAAACGATGGCCTGCCCTTCTACGGGCGGGCCATTTTTGTCGGGTGTAACGGCGTTTTCAACCCGAACCATTTCCTCCACGGAGAAAACCCTCGATTTCCTCGTGCGTCCACGCACGTCGACTTCTCCGATCTCTACGTAACGGGCGGCATCGGGAGCCGCTCTCGCCGTCTCCGCGTTCGCCAGGATGGTTCGCCCGGTCTCTTTCGTCATGGTCTGCAGCCGAGACGCCACGTTCACCGCGTCGCCGATGACCGTGTACTCGAGCTTCCTGATGCTGCCGACATTGCCGGCAACGACATCTCCGGTGGCGATCCCGATGCCGATCATGATCTTCGGGAGGTAATTGGTTTCCTGGTCGGCGTTGAACTCCTCCAGCGATCTGCACATGGCAAGCGCGGCCTGAACCGCCTGAGCAGCATGATCTGTATTGGGGTTCAGCGGAGTGCCGAACATGGCCAGGACGCTGTCACCGCCGAACTTGTTCACTAGTCCCTTGTGCTCGACGATCCGGTCTGCCATACGGGTGAAATAGCGATTTAGCATCTCGACCAGCTGTGATGCCGGAAGTTCTTCCGACACTCCGGTGAAATTGCGGATGTCGCTGAACAGGATCGTCGACGTAACGAGCTGGCCTTCCAGTTTGCCCTCGTGTTCGATGGCCTCTTTGGCAAGCTCCGGCGTAACGTACTGGCCGAAAAGGTCCCGGATGAAGGCTTCCCGCCGCACCCCTTCGACCATCTTGTTGAAGCTGGCGGCGAGCCTGCCCAGCTCGTCCGCCGAGCGCACCGGCGCCTTGGCCTCGAGGTCGCCCTCCTCGACCTTGTTCATGGAAGACTCCAGCTCCCGGATGGGCCTCACGATGGTGCGGGCTATGTAAAGGCCGGCAAGGATGCTGAGTGCCAGCGAAATGCCGGCAACCCCGAGTTCGATTGTCGTGATCGGGATACCGAACAGCTCGTCCATCTCCCCGGAAGCCTCCTCCCCGCGAGGCTCTTCGGCGTGGCCCCCGGCTGCCTCCTCCTCATGCCGTCCGGCAAGACGGCTCTCCTGGTAGGAAAGGATCGCGAAGACGGCTATCGGGAGGAGGCTTACTCCCAAGAATGCGGCGACCAGTCGGACGGCCAGGGGGCGCCGGATCCGTTTTTCTCCGTTAGCGGTCAGAATCGCACCCAGATCACGGGCCCATTCTAGTCCCAGCCTTCACGACGAAATGTCGGCCGGTTCAAAGTCGGCGCGGGTAATCTACCGGTACCGCAGCTACGGGACTGCTGGATTGGAGACGACCCGGAAATGTTGAAAAGCACACTGCGCGCGGCCGCCGTTGTGGCTGCGGCCGCCGCGGTCGTTGCCCTGGCGCCGCAGCATGCCCGGGCCCGGCCGGAAGCGGGCCGCAAGGTGGTGCTAATCGGTCTAGGGGGCACCTCGTGGGCCGACATTAAAACGGCGGGTCACTCATCGGGACCCGGTTACATGCCCCGGATGCCCGCCCTGAGCAGGCTCATCGATTCCGGATCCGTCGCCAACGTTTCCTTCAGCATCACGAACCGGACCGGTGACGGATATCTGACCGTGGGCACCGGGGAGCGGTCCCGTGCGGACGCCGGCGACGCACTCGCCTTCAATGCCGGGGAGCAGGTCGAAAACGGGCCCGCCGAAGATGCCTTCCAGCGCTACACGGGCCGCCAGCCGGCAGGCGATGTGATGGTCCTACCCGCCGGCATTATTGCGGAGAAGAACGAGAAGCAGGGGCTTTTCATCAGGCCTGGCTTTCTTGCGGACTCTCTGGCCCGGCGGGGCATGAAGACCGCGGTGGTCGGCAATGCAGACCTCTCGTCGGCTTCACTGCCCGGCGTTCTCCCGAGGATTTCGGTGAGGTCCCAGACTCCCGCCCCGGAAACGGGTATTCACCGGGAGGCGGCACTGGCCGCCATGAAAGGTGACGGAAGCATCGACCACGGCGACGTGGGGCGGGACCTGCTCGAACCGGACCCGACGGCGCCCTACGGGATCGCCACCTCGCCGCCCGCCCTGGAGGCGGCCTTTCGCGATGCATATGCAAAGGCCGACTTCGTGGTTGTTGAAACCGGAGACCCGGCGCGGGCGGACCTCTACTCGGCGGGGCTGCCTTCGGGAAGGGCGGCCGCCCTGCGGGCGGCTGCTGTCCGCAAAGCCGACCGCCTGATCGCGGCCGTCACCCGGCACACCGATCCGGCCAACACTCTGATCATCGTCGCATCAACTACGACGCCGGGGGGCCCGGCCGAAAGAGGAAGTCTGCGTCCGGTGGCCGCCTCCGGCCCCGGTATCGAAAAG
>JBOGWH010000116.1:0-1381 GCA_050692975.1 Actinomycetota bacterium
ACAACGTCATCGAGGGCCTTTTTCCATTTTATTCCAAGAAAATGCGCGACTGCTTTGACGTGAAGGTCTACCTGGACCCCCCCGAAGATGTCCGGCGGGCGTGGAAGATCAAGCGGGACACCGGCAAGCGCAACTACACGGAGGACCAGGTTCTGGCAGACCTGGAAAAGCGGGAGCCCGATTCGGAGGCATTCATCCGGCCCCAGCGCCAGCACGCCGATATCGTGGTGCGCTTCTACCCGGCGGGAGACAATCTGGACGATCCCCGGCATTTCAACGTACGGCTGGTTCTCAGGCCCACGCTGCCACACCCGTACCTCGCCGATATAGCGTCCGAAACCCGCACTCCCAAGTACGAGCCGATTCGCTTTTCGTTGGCCCGCGATCGGGGCATGCCGGTTGATGTGCTGGAGATCGATGGGAGCGTCCCCGACGACGTGGCGGCGGCCGCCGAGAAGATCATCTGGGACCGGATGCATTACGACGGGGAGCTTAATCCCGACGCAATCGGCCTTTTTGCCAACGGCGACGAGAAAAAGACAAGCTCACCCCCCCTTGCCCTGACCCAGCTGCTTATCGTCTTTCAGCTCTTGCACGCCCGGGCCCAGTCGACAGAGGACCTCTAAACCGGCCCTTTCAACGATCCTTTCAGCGCCGCCACGATTGCGGCCGGCGCCTTTTCGGGGGAACCTGCATCGAACGGGGGTTGGGGGTCATATTCGATGTTGAGCTGGATGGTCTGAGCCGCCTCGGGACCGGCGAGGTTGGCGGCCAGGATCAGAGCCATGTCGATGCCGGCCGAAACGCCGGCCGCGGTAACGACATTCCCGTCTGCTACCACCCTTTCAGCAACTGGAATGGCGCCTAGTTGCCCCAGCCGGTCCATAGCCATCCAGTGCGTTGTGGCTTTCTTTCCCTCCAACAGGCCCGCACCGGCCAGGATCAACGAGCCCGTACAGACCGAAGAGACGATTCTTGCCCCCACCGCGGCCTTTCTCAGAAAAGCCAGCATCGATTCGTTTTCCATCTGGACGGCGTAACCCGGCCCTCCCGGCACGACGATGACCTCCAGGGCGGGGGCTTCTTCGAAGGTGACATCGGGGACTATCCGCAGCCCGCGGTGGGCGGTGACGGTTTCAGGCGTCTCGGCGATCCAGGCTATTTCGTAGCCAAGGTGGGCCAAAACCTCGTAAGGCCCGACGATGTCCAGCGCAGCGAGGTCGGGAAAAACGACCAGCCCTATCGTCCTCGCAGCAGCCATAAAACCATCCTATATCTGGACAATGTGGAAAAAACCTAAGTGTAGACAGCGAAGTTTAAATTGTTTTCTTACTTATGACCCACTACTGTTACAGCCAGTAAACGACCGAACTGGAGGTAG
>JBOGWH010000117.1:0-1941 GCA_050692975.1 Actinomycetota bacterium
CCTGGAGTCGGCGGGCTTTGAGTTGGATCCGCGGACTCAAAGACTCAAAAAGCTCCCCGCGATTCCGCTGAAATAGCATGCTCCTGGAAGGCAAGAAACTCCTGATCACAGGCGTGCTCAATCCCCAGAGCATCGCCTTTTCGGCAGCCAGGATCGCCCAGGAGCAGGGGGCGGAGATCGTCCTTACCGGGTTCGGCAAAGCGATGTCGCTCACCGAGATGAGCGCCCGGCGCCTTCCCGAAAAGGCCGACGTGCTAGAGCTGGACGTCACCAACGACGAGCACATTGCGTCGGTGGCCAAGGAAATAGCCTCCCGCTGGGGGCGCCTGGACGGCTTCCTGCACGCGGTCGCCTTTGCTCCCAAAGACGCCCTGGGCGGGGAGTTTCTGAAAACGCCCCGCGAGAGTGCGACGACTGCCTTCGACACCAGCGCCTTTTCACTCAAGGCCCTTGCGGCGGGATTCCTGGACCTGATGAAGGAAAGCGGCGGGTCGATCGTGTCGCTTGATTTCGACTCCACCGTCGCCTGGCCGATTTACGATTGGATGGGCGTCGCCAAGGCGGCGCTCGAGTCGATCACCCGCTACCTGGCCCGCGACCTCGGCACGCACGGCATTCGGGTAAATACGGTCTCCGCCGGCCCCTTGAAGACAACCGCCGCAAAAGGGATCCCTGGGTTTGACGTGCTGGCCGACGCCTGGAAGAACCGGGCGCCGCTCGGCTGGGACACCGAAGACCCCGATCCGGTCGGGAAGACGGTGGCGTTTTTGCTCTCAGACTGGTCGGCGGGTATCACCGGTGAACTGATCCACGTCGACGGGGGCTTTCACGCAATCGGTACCTGACATGCACAAAACGCTCGAACAGATATCCGCTGCGACCAAACGTGAGCGCTTACTATTTAGTCTGGTGCATGGAGGGGACATGGAACCGGGTGACCAGTTGTCGGCGATCGTGGATACGGCCCGTGCTTTGCAAAGCGCCGCCATCCCCTTCGCGCTTATCGGGGGCATAGCCGTGGGAATTCGGTCGGGCGTTCCACGCGCCACCGACGATGTGGACATTGCAGTCGCCACAACCGCGTCCCGGGCCCTGGTAACTGAAGTTTTGGAAAATGGCGGGCTTGCCCTGCGCCGAGAGTTCGAACACAGCCTGAATTTCCGGCATTCGAACTCAGAGCCGGTCCAAATCGCTTTTGACCCTGACTTCGACGCAATGATCGAACGGTCTAAGCCAATCTATGTTCAGGGACTGGAAGTTCCCGTTGTCTTGATCGAAGATCTCATAGAAATGAAGCAGCGGGCCGCCCAGGCCCCCGGCCGGCGCCGAAGTAAAGCACTACGCGACCGGGCAGATGTGGAACTACTGAAAGGCGATGCGCCCGACCCGGACGAGGGCTGGTAGACGGGGCGGCTAAGCCGGGGGCCACTTCGGCATCAGAGCCTTAGAAGCAGGGGTCTGCTCGTCTTCCTGCGTCACCCTCATCCCGTACTCAAAGACGATGGTGCCGCCGATCCATCCTCCGATTGTCAGCAGTCCGAAAGCGGCGAGCGTCGCCCCAAGGGCAGCCCCGGTGACCTCCCCGCCGTCGAAGGCCTTCTTTAGCAAAGCCTCGGCCACCAGGAAGGCTCCCGTCGCCGAGGCCATCACCACCCAGTGAAAATTGGCAGTGCGGCGCATCCCGGTCCCCCGTGGGATAAGCAGGTAATCGGCAAAACCTGTAATCACCGTCGGTAGCGCAAAGAGCAGACCCACCGCAATTGCCAGGAAGCCGGTCTCGGCCATGGGCAGGTCCTCGAAAAGCCCGAACCAGCCCCCGATTACCAGGAGCGTTCCTGCCGTATAGGCCCCGATGCTGGCGTCGGTCAAAGGAGGGTGCGAAGGATGGCCCCGGAAACCCCTGAACAGATTCAGAAACGCATTCATCTGCCTGTGGGATTA
>JBOGWH010000118.1:0-4414 GCA_050692975.1 Actinomycetota bacterium
CACCGAATCATCGACATGCTCGTAGGAGATCCCCTGCCCCGAATCTGCTAGGCCCTGAATGAACCCTGTCTGATTTCCAGGCGGATTAAGGTAAAGGCCATGAACGTTGACTCGGAACTCATGAAACGTGACGCCGTGCTTTCCGAGCTCGTGCGCGGCATCGTTTCTGCCTATCAGCCGCAACGGATTTATCTCTTTGGGTCGAAGGCGAGGGGAGACAACGACGCCGATAGTGACTACGACCTTTTGCTCGTGGTTCCCGACGATGCGCAAGCTGAGCGGCTGAATGGACGCTTGGCCCACGACCTGCTGTGGGAATTAGGGGTTGCGGCCGATGTGGTGATCTGGAGTCGCTCACGCTTTGACCGGCGAACCCGAGTACCGGCCTCGCTACCTGCAACCGTTCTTCGCGAGGGCCGGCTACTGTATGCCGCCTGACCCTCGGCGCTACCTTTCAAATATGACGCTTAGATCGATCGCCAGGCCCGGCATCAAGGCTGTGGTCAGCATCTCGCCCGCTTCGAGCAGTGAAGGCTCACCGTACCTCGACTGATCGAGTCTGTAAATCTCAACCCGGTCCAGCTCAGGATCCACAATCCAGTACTCTCCAACGCGGTGGCGCTCGTATAGAGCTTTCTTGATCCGCCGGTCCCTTGACGATGAGGAAGAAAGAACCTCCACAACCAGGGAAGGCACTCCAAAGATCTTTTCGGGTGTGATGATTTCCGAATGCGCGTCGGCCACGAAGATAAGATCGGGCTGAACGGCATCGCGGTCGAAAAAGTCCACCTCGTAGGGGGCAATGAAGATCCTTCCGCCACCATGCATCCGCAAGTGGCCGGCAATCTCAACGGCCAAGTTCAGTAAGACATCCTGGTGGCGTGTGTTGGGAGCGGCACTCACGTGCAGCTCACCATCAATGAGCTCGTAACGGAGGCCGTCATCGTCAGGCAGCTGGCCGTACTCAGCATAAGTCATCCTTTTTTGAGGTCTGACGGCCATGAACTCAGTCTACCAATGGGTGCCGACAGGCCCCGACGAATTCGGCTCAGACGGAACGCGGTCCCCCCAATCTGCCCGGCCTGGCAGGCGGATGGCGGCACACCCGCACCGGCCACAAGTTTTTGTATATTGCCCCGCGGCATGGATTCGGCCCAAGGTTAGGGGGTGACAAGAATTCTTGTGGCTGATTCCGAAGCGCTCTTTGCGGAGGCGCTTCGAATCGCCCTTTCTTTTGAAAGCGGCTTTGAGATCGACACCCATGCCCCCGCAACAGGTCTCCAGGCAGTCCAGGATGTGGTGAGAGTGGCCCCGGATGTGGCGGTGCTCGACTACTGGTTGCAGGGCATGGAGGGGGCTGCGGCGGTGCGACTCATTCGGGCCCGCAACCCCGGCCAGAAAACAGTCTTGCTGTCATGGTTCCACGGTCCGGCCGATGTCCAGGAGGCATTCCGGGCGGGAAGCTCGGCTTTTTTGCCCAAAAGCATTGAGGTTTCCCATCTGGCCGAAGCCCTGCGCAGGGTGCAGCTCGGCGCCCGTCTGCTCGAACTCGAAGAAATGCCAAACGAGGCCCCCGGAAAAGGCGGGCGTTCCGAGGAGGGCTGGGAGCGCGTGGCGGCGCTGAGTTTCCGGGAGCTAGAGATCCTTGCGTGCCTTTCCAGGTCGGGCCGGGTGGAAGATGTTGCCGGGCAACTTTCCATAAAGCCCGGGACGGTTCGCATTCACATCAATCACATCCTCAGGAAGACTGAAGCCCGGTCGCACGTGGAAGCCGTCGTGCTGGCCCGCCAGTACGGGCTCATCTGATGCCATCCAAGCGGGGCGGGCCGGCAAAGGCCACTATCAAGGTCCTCATAGCCGATTCCCAGAGGCTGTTTTCCGGAGCTTTGGCGATAGCCCTATCCCGCCGCCTGGGGTTTGAAGTGTCAGCCGAAAGGCCTGCCTCTTCAGCCGGTCTGGCCGAAGTGATCGCTCTCGAAGACCCCCACGTCATCCTGCTCGACCTCTGGCTTGACCAGGGAAACTTGATCCGGAAAATCGAAGAGGAGGCCCCGCGATCCAAGGTAATCGTGACGGCTGGTATTTATGGGCCGGAGCACATCGAAAAGGCCCTCGCCGACGGGGCGGTCGGATTTATTCCAAAAAACGTCACGATCAATACTCTGGCGAAAGCTATTGAAGAGGCATTTTTGGGTAAGAAGCCGGTCTTTGCCCGCCGGCTGAGGGCCATGGTTGACCGGATGGGTGAACGCCACCGGGAGGCCGAGGAATTCGCCGAGCGCCTTCAGCAGCTTTCAAACCGGGAAACCCAGGTTCTCGTGCTGCTGGGGAAGGGTCGGCTGATTCAGGAGATCGCCGCCGAGCTGGGGATCAGCCGGCCGACGGTCACCGGGCACATCAACCGGCTTTTGAAAAAAACCGGCGCCCGCTCACAGGCCGAGGTCTTGGCGATGGCCCGCGTTGCGGGGCTCATCCAGACTTAAGGCGGGTGGAGGCGAAGTAGCCTGCTGCAGCGGCCGCCGCGACAACCGGCAGCAGCAGCCACGGCGACAGCCCGCGCTTTGGCCCGGGGCCGCCGGCAGGGCTTGGCGGGCGGCAGTTCTCAACAAGGGTGATCCGCCGGATGCGGTCGTTACCGGAATCGGCCACCAGCAGGTTTCCGCATCGGTCGAACGAAAGGGCCGCGGGAGATCTGAAGGCGGCCAGTCTGGCTGTGAGCCCGTCGCCGTTGAAGCCGGACTGGCCGGTTCCGGCCACCGTCGTCACAACGCCCGCTGCATCCAGCTTTCTTATCAGGTGAGAGCGGGTCTCTGAGAAGAAAAGGTTGCCACGGGCGTCGACCGCCAATCCCCCGGGGCCGTCCAGGGAAGTATCCGTCGCCTTGACTCCCTCGCCGCCGGGCCCCTCAGCGCCGTTTCCGGCGACTACCGTGACCGAATGGGGCCGGGCGGTTATTCCGTGAACCACCGCCGAAGTGCCGGAGCGGTTAAAGAACCAGATTCTCGACTGTTCGAAATCGCCCACGTACAGATTTCCTTTTTCGTCGGTGGTCATAGAAGCGGGGCGAGAGCAACAACCGTCAGCGGACGGGATTGCAGCGAGCGTCGACAGCTTGCCGGTTTTCGAGAGGCGCAGCAGCCCTGCGCCGTCCGCGAAGTACACGTTTCCGGCCGGGTCTGCCGCGATCGCGGCCGGAGGGGGAACAGACCCCGGCCGGAGAAACGACGGGTCGGGCAGCTTCGTCCGACCCCCGAGTACCACCCCGGCGCTTCGGGCTGGGATGTCGACACCGTTTGCCCTCACGGTCTTGGCGGACAGATTGACGAATGCGACGCCCGATTCGTCGAAGACGTACAGTCCGCCGCGAGCCGCCCCCACGGCGACTGGGGCGCCCATCTGAAGGGCCTCGTCCAGGCCGGCGGGTTTAAGGCAGTTTCCCCCTCCTTTGCATGGCCTCCCCTCGGTCCAAAGGACCCTCTCGACCTTATTGCCGGGGCCTGCCCTGAGGATTGCATTGACGGCCGGCGCGCCAAAATAGACGTCGCCCCCCGGCCCCACCGCCGCTCCGGATAGCTGCCCGGCCTTTGGCTCGGAGGGGTCTTCAGCGCATCGCGATGCCAGCCAGTTGCCGTAGGCCGGACGGATGATGCCTTCAGCATCGACGATACGGACCTGGGCGTTGCCCCGGTCGGAGATGTAAAGCAACCTATCTGCGCCCCATTCAACGTCGACCGGGCGATCAAGGCGGGCCCTGCGGGCGGGGATGTAATTGCCGTTGAAACCGCCCTTTCCCGCCGGCCCGGCGCCCGCGATCGTGGTAATAAGGCCACCCGAATCGACCTTGCGGACGCGGTTGTTGTGTTCATCGGCGATGTACAGGGCGCCGTCCGGGTCGGCGGCCAGGCCCGAAGGAACTGAAAGCCGCGCTTTCAGGGCAGGGCCCCCGTCGCCGGAAAAGCCCCCAGGTTGGCCGCCCGCAACGGTGGTGATCGACACTGGGGGTACGACGAGCCCGTGCGCCGAAGCGGCGCGGCCGGTGAGATTGATCATCACGATCCGGCTGCGCCCGGCTTCCAGATGGCCCAGATACAGGCGGCCGTCGCCGAAGGCCAGGCTCGGGTGAGTTCCCCTCAAGGCGCCGGTCCGGGCGGCTCCCCCGTCCTTGGAAACGTCCGGCCCGCCGCCGGCGATGGTATCGACGTTTCCCGGCGCGATGGTGATCTCATGTGGAGTATCAGCATAGAAAGTGACCGTCGATCGGCTGCGGTTCAAGAACCGCACCTTTATCCGTGCTCCCTGTTGATCGGCGATGAATACATTTCCCTGGGGGTCCGCCACGATGGCGGCGATCCTGGTAAAGCGGGCCTGCAGGGCAGGGCCCCCGTCCCCGGAGCTTATTGCCCCGGGCAGGCCA
>JBOGWH010000119.1:0-1726 GCA_050692975.1 Actinomycetota bacterium
CCTTGAGCCCGGATTCCAAATCAGGATGCGGGTGTGGATACCACACCGATCGATGCTCCAGCACAAAATTGCAGCCCTCACTTTGAGTGCTCAGCGAAAGCCCCTTTTCGTTTGTCGCTTTTCACCGGGATGGGACCACCCGATTTTCACAAGCATGGGACCACCCCCGAAGGGCTGGCCGACTGAATAGATCTTAGTCGCTCCTCATCGGAGATGGGAGCGGTTGTTGGCAAAAAGAGCACAAAACCGGGCCGCGAAATCGCCGTAAAGCTTCGAAGGACAAGCGGGTCGGCATAGTTGGTCCGACAATGCGTCAAAGCGTTTTCCTTCCGGGCTTTTGCCGGCGGCGATAAGATTCGCCCTCGACGACGAGTTCATAGGCGGCTGACTGCAGGCGGTCGACGGCGCTTTGCGCCAGCAGCGGATCTGCCATGACTCCCAGCCATTCAGATGGGTCTCTGTTGGAGGTGGCCACCGTCGAAGACCTAAGGTGCCTTTCCACGACAATCTCGTAGATGTCCTGGGTCTCGGTTGGGTCAAAGGAGTGAAGGCCAAAGTCGTCGAGTATCAATAGGTCCACCCTGATGAGCTTCTTCATCTCCGACTCATAGCTTTGATCCAGGCGGGCTGCCTTAAGACGCTTTAGCATGCGGTCGGTCCGGTAAAACATGACCGAGCACCGTCGCCGGCAGGCGACATAGCCCAAAGCATTGGCCATGAAAGTTTTGCCTACTCCCACCGGCCCCATGATGATCACGTTCTGGTTGTCTTCGAGGAAGCGCAGAGTGGTGAGTTCCCCCCACAGCTGCTGGTCGAAGTTGACTGCACTGGTGTCGTCCCAGGCTTCCACCCGCATTGTCGGATCAAGCCTCGCCGCCTTGGCCCTTAGGTCGGTGGAGATGCGGTCACGCCGGGAGATCTCGTCGGACAGCAAGATCTCTAGAAACTCCTGGTAGGGCAGCTTTTGTTGCTTGGCCAGCGCCAGGCGCTCCGGCATGGTCTCCAGCATCGGGGAAAGCCTCAGTCGCCGCAGGTTCGCCTTGAGGTCCGCGGAGATGGTTTCAACTGGCATCGCCGTCTCCCGGTCCGGACACTTTGAACTCCTCTTTGGAACGAGCAAAGCGAAGGGGCACTACGTTTGCCGATCCTGGGGCAAGCGCAATGGTTTGTCCCTCCCGGCCCCGCTCCAGCATCCGGGCCACCAGATGGATGTCGATCGCCTCGAACTCGAGCGCCTGTCTGCATGCTTCATCCACCGCCGGGCCCCCGAAGCGCCGTGCGAGACCCAGCAGCCGGTAGACCTGTCGCATCTTGGTCCACGGAAGCGGGTTGTCCAGTACCGCGGCGGCCATCCCGCCGACGTTTTGGCCGTAGCGGCCGGCCGTCGCCTGTAGTTTCTCGAGATCCTTCATGGCGTAGGCGGCTTTTTCTGCCGGAAGGTCCTCCGGGTCGGTGGAGCGCTCACCGGGAGACTTTCTGGGATGGGTTTTGATGAGCTTGCCCCTGAAATAGATCTTGACCAGGTTGCGGTCGGCTCTCGCCTTTACGTAGTGGCCGATCAGGTGCCCCGGAACCGAGTAAAGGGCCTTGGCGAGCTCGATGTGGTGGTCGGGATGGACCTTGGGCTCTGAGTAGATCGGCAGGTCGTAGACGCCCTCCGGCGGCGCCAACAGCTTGTCTTTTTCCTCGGCGCCGAAAACCTCCAGCGGCCGGCGCTGGGTGGTGC
>JBOGWH010000120.1:0-1140 GCA_050692975.1 Actinomycetota bacterium
TGGTGGGACCCAGCGGCTGCGGCAAGACGACCACCCTCAGGGTGGTGGCGGGGCTCGAGGACGCCGCCGCCGGGACGGTCGAAATCGCTGGAAACGACTGCACCTCCTTGCCGCCCGAAAAGCGCCGCGTCGGGTTTGTATTCCAGGATTATGCTCTTTTCCCGCATCTGAGCGTTGAGAAGAACGTGGCGTTCGGACTGCGGGGCCTCGGAGCCGAGCAGCGCCGAAAAGTGGTGCGTGACGCTCTCGATATGGTCGGTCTCGGCGCCGTAAGCAGCCGGCTGCCTCACCAGTTGTCGGGGGGCCAGCAGCAGCGGGTCGCGCTGGCCAGGGCGATCGCCCCGAGGCCCCCGGTGCTCCTGCTCGATGAACCGCTCAGCAACCTCGACCCGCAGATGCGCCGCAAGGTCCGGCACGAGACGGTCGCGATCATCCGCGGGGCGGGTGCGTCGGCGTTGTGGGTAACCCACGACCACGACGAGGGCCTGATCGTGTCCGACCGGGTAGCGGTCATGCGCTCGGGAACCATCAAGCAGATCGGGGTCCCGTCCCACATATGGCGCCACCCGGCCGACGGCTGGATAGCAGCGTTCATGGGCAGAGGCGACGTTCTAACCGGCACGGTGGCGGAAGGTATGGTCCGCACCGCGCTCGGCGAGGTGGCGGCGACTGGTATCCCCGAGGGGACGCGGGCACAGGTGCTGGTCCGGGCGGAGGACGTCGTGCTGGCCGAGGGTGGAGCCGCGGGCAAGGTTGTTCGCCGGCACTTCAGCGGTGAGGACAATGTGTACTGCATCCAGCTGGAGGCCGGGGGCCTCATTCACAGCCGGCAGCCGGCTTCTCTGGAGATCCCGCGGGGAACCCCGGTGGGGGTCGTCGTGGCCGGGAACCGTCTTCCCGTTTTTCCCGAAGAAGAGGCTTAAACCGCTTCTTCCGAGCCCGCCTGCAGATCATCCAGGATCAATCGCGGTTCCGGTTTAGGCGAATGTAAGTTTGACGTTCTTCAGATAGCGAGCACTCAAAGCCGATTACCCGAGCGGCCAACTAGTGTGCTGCATCAGATATTCCTTTACAATTAGGTTTCAATGTGAAAGACTACGGATATGGCGTGGTCTTCTGCGGCGGCGTTGGAGCTTTCCA
>JBOGWH010000121.1:0-4567 GCA_050692975.1 Actinomycetota bacterium
GGTCTGCACCAGGTCCAGCACTCCCCGGATCGGGATCTTGATCCAGTCCGGGCGGTTATTGGCCTCATACCCAAGCTCGTAAACCGCCTTGTCCAGCAGGAAGGCATCGATTAAGGCTCCCAGCTCAAGGCGGGACTGCGGCACGAACCCCGCGTCGCCGGCCACCTCCAGGTAGCGGCGAACAAACTGGGCGGACACCCAGCGGAACCAGAAGTCGAGCCAGGGCTCCAGCACCCACGGTTCGTGGTGCGAGGCCACCGCCCCGCCCTTTTCTTCCAATAGCGAAAACGCCGCGTAGTGAAACGACCGGACCATGCCGGCAACGTCGAGGAAAGGCGACCGCTTGATTCGCCGCTCGGTCAGCGAGCGGGCGGGCTCGCCCTCGAGGTCGATGATGAGGAAGTCCTTTCCCGTGTACAGCACCTGGCCCAGGTGGTAGTCACCGTGGCAGCGGATCCGCATCGCGTCGATCTTCAGAGCAACCAGCGAGCGAAAGTGTTTGACGATCTGCTCCTCAAGGTCGATCACCTGGCCGACTTCGGGAACCTTCTTCTCGAGTTTGCCCAGAAGCCGGAACACCCGGCTGGCCTGGGTCCGCATCGATTCGTACAGGGAACGCTGATAAAACGGGGTAAAACGCTCGGGCGCGAAAGCCGGGTTGTCCTTACCGGAAGCCAACGAGAGGTGCAGCTGGGCGGTTCGCTCCCCCAGCAGCCTCGCCGCATCCAGCTGCAGGCCGAACAGGTCGCTGGCCGCAGGGGGAGGCTCGGTGTCCGCGGCTTCAAGAAGGCCCCGAGCCGGGCCGCCGGGCGGCTCCTTCTCCAGTAGCTGCTCGGCGATGACCCTGTCGACGAATCGCCCGAGGCCGTCGACCATGTAGCGCCATCCGGAACCATGATTGGGCACAAATCCGTGAAGAATGCCCAGCGTCATCGGCTCGGAATTACCCGCCATGAACTCCAGCGCTCCGGCTACCTGGGCGGTATGCGGAAAGCGAGCCTCGTCGGTCAGGAAGCGCCCAAGTTCGAGATCGGGGTTCAGGCCCGGTCCCGGCCGCCGGAACAGCTTGAGGAGCAGCCGGTCACCGTAGTTGACAGAGGTATTGGACTGCTCAGCCCCCATGACGGTGGAAGGAACCTCTGCCCCATCGCCGCGCAATCTCCGAAACGATTTCGTCGGCATGGCCAGCAGCCTGCCGCCGGAACCGGCGATGCTGCGGCGCTTGGCGATGGCATCGAGCAGGGCGCCGCAAAACACAGGATCGTGACTGGCGTCGTACAGCAGCATGCGGCCTCCCGTAGAGTCGACCCAGGCTATGGCGGCCTGTCCGAGCGTCTCTTGCTCGTGCGCCCGCCGGGCGGCGCTTGCCGCAATCGGCATCACGTAAGTCTCGGAATCACCTTCGAGATACTCCACGTTCAGCATCGTCATAAAACCGGCGGGCCTCTTGCGCCCGTTCTCCGGGACTTCGCCGATTCCGATTGCTTCGGTTATCTCAACCGCCCTGATGCGCCGGGCTTTTCCTCCGAACCATCGCTGCGACCGGAGATAGCCGGGCAGGGCCTCTTCCAGAGCTTGCTTTGAGGTCTTCGTGAATATGTCCTCCCACGTGCGGCCTGCGGTAAGGGCCGGAAGCCGCCTGGAGCCTCCGGACGGGACCGACTCCGCCTCGCGCGTCACCAGGGAGAACCAGTAATAGGCGTGAGGACTGAGAGTGAAGAAGTAGGGCCTGTCGGTCACCTCGGGGAACTCGGTTCCCCCGAAAAGCTCCACAAGATGTGCTCCCTGCCAGGAGGACAGGTCGAGCTCGACGTGCTGGGCCAAGCGGGAGAGGTTGGCGATGACCATGATGTGCTCGTCCTCATGGTGGCGCATAAAGGCCAGAATTTTTCCGTTCTCCGGGTAGAGGAACTCGAGCGTCCCGCGACTGAAAGCAAGGTGCCGTTTCCGTAGCGCGATCAGCCGCTTCATCCACCACAACAGCGAGTGGGGATTGGCGCTTTGGGCCTCGACGTTGACGGCCTCGGCATGGTATTCGGGGTCGATAATCACCGGCAGGTAGAGCCGCTGGGGGTTGGCCGGGGAGAAACCGGAGTTGCGTCCGGGGCTCCACTGCATCGGCGTGCGCACCCCGTTGCGATCCCCGAGATAGATGTTGTCGCCCATTCCGACCTCGTCGCCGTAATAGATGACCGGCGTCCCGGGCAGGGAGAACAGCAGCACGTTCATCATTTCGATCATCCGCCGGTTGTTCTGAAGCAGCGGGGCGAGTCGTCGCCGGATCCCCAGGTTGATGCGCGCCTGAGGGTCCTGGGCGTACACCCGGTACATGTAGTCCCTCTCCTCGTCGGTGACCATTTCCAGAGTCAGCTCATCGTGGTTTCTCAAAAACAGCGCCCACTGGCAGTTGTCGGGGATCGGAGGAGTCTGCGAGAGGATGTCGATGATCGGAAACCGGTCCTCGGTGCGCAACGACATGAACATTCGGGGCATCAGGGGGAAATGAAATGCCATCTGACACTCGTCGCCCTTTCCGAAGTAAGCGATGGCATCCTCAGGCCACTGGTTGGCCTCGGCTAGAAGCATGCGGTTGGGAAAGTTCTCGTCGATGTGCCGGCGGAGGTCGGCGAGCGCCTGATGGGTCTCGGGGAGGTTCTCGCAGTTGGTCCCCTCACGTTCAAACAGATAAGGCACGGCATCCAGCCGCAGCCCATCCACGCCCATCTCCAGCCAGAAATCCACCACGTTGTACACGGCATGGCGGACACGGGTGCTGGCCCAGTTGAGGTCGGGCTGATGGGAATAGAAGCGGTGCCAGTAGTAGGCGCCGGCCACCGGATCCCAGGACCAGTTCGAATGCTCGAAGTCTTTGAAGATGATCCGCGCATCCCGGTAACGGTCCGGCGTATCGCTCCACACGTAGAAGTCCCTCTCCGCAGAGCCCGGGCGGGCCCGGCGAGACCGCGCAAACCAGGGATGCGCATCCGAGGTGTGATTCAGCACCAGCTCGGTGATAACCCTGAGCCCCTGCCGTTTTGCTTCCCGAAGGAACATCTTGAAGTCCCGCAGCGTGCCGTAGGTTGAGTGGATTCCCATGTAGTCGGCGATGTCGTAACCGTCGTCGCGCAAAGGAGACGGATAGAAGGGAAGCAGCCAGATGGTATTTACGCCGAGGTCCTGCAGGTAATCAAGCCGGCTCAACAATCCCCGGAAGTCGCCGATTCCGTCGCCGTCGGAGTCGCTGAAGGCGCGGACGTGCAGCTCGTAGATGATGGCGTCCTTGTACCAGAGCCGCTCGTCTTGACTCACTTTCGCCTCCGCTTTTTGGTGATTGAATCCGGTAAGCGGCCCGTCTGCAATCACCACCGGTGTTTGCAATTTAGCGCTCCTTGACTCGGTCGGCTTGGATCCCCCTCCCCGTCTCCTATTTGCCCATCGACTGCCAACTCAATCCGTTCTTGCCGGCGCCCTCGCGCCCAGGCCGGAAACGCTGGCTTTTCTGCCAGGGTGTTCTAGGATGCGGCTATGCCCGAAAACCCGTCAGACGCCGAGCAACCGCGTGACCTGAGCAAGGAAAAAGTTGTCATGCGACCGGGACGGCCTCCAAAGCAGGAGCCCGCCAAGGCAAAACCGGCCGCAGCAGCCAAAGAGCCCAAAGCGCCTAAGGCCGCCAAGCCGAAGACCCCGAAAAAGTCTCCCGCGAAACCCCGGACTCCAAAAGCCGCGGCCCCCCCGCCCCCGGCGGCGCGGCCCCCAGTTGCCGAACCTCCCCCAAGGAAGCCCCCGGAGAGCGAGCCGGCCACGGTAGAGACCTCCGCCGCAATCGGCGGAGCGGGCACGGTTGAGACCTCTGCGGCAACCGGCGGGGCGGGCGCGGATGAGACCTCCGCCGCAATGGGCGGAGGGGACTCTCTGGGAGAATCAACCCGCCCGGGTGTGGGCGCTCCTCCGGCAGGCAGCCGGGAGCCGAAAGACGTCCGGGCCTCCCGCACCGTCAAGGAAGAGACCAAGGTGCTGCCTCCCTTGGCGGTTGCCTCAGAGCCCGAGCGCAGGAAGGGGCCGTACATCCTTGCCGCAGTTCTGGCTTTTCTGATTCTGGCCGGAGCCTCGGCCTTTGCAATTCTCGAAGATACCGACGAGGACGAGGGAGAGCCGGGGGCGATCCCCAGTGCCACGCCATCCCCCACGCCGAGCCCATCTCCGTCTCCCACCCCCTCTCAGTCCCCGACCCCCGCCCCCACGGACTCCCCGATTGCTCCTCCGGTGGGCCCGCCGACTCCTGCTCCGCCCCCGAGCCCGGTTCCTCCGACACCGCCCCCGTCGCCGACGCCTCCGGCCGCCGTCTCGATTTCGATTACCGGAACTCAGGTTCAAGAAGGCGGCATCGCCGTCTTCGTGATAACGATGTCGGCGCCCAGCGCATCTGTGGTCAAGTTGAGCTACGCCACCGCGAACGGAACTGCCGGCTCACCGGGGGATTACATAGGCGGCAGCGGGCCGATCCAATTCGACCCCGGCAAGACGAAAGCCGAGCTTCGGGTGGCGACCATAGAGGACCCCCTGCCCG
>JBOGWH010000122.1:0-1865 GCA_050692975.1 Actinomycetota bacterium
AGGCCGGCCAGTGCCTTGTGTACACGGGTCAGGTGCGCCGGTCTGCCGTCTTGTTGAGACAGCAGCATGCCCACAAACAAAGTGCGTACGCTCAATTGACGGTTTCTGGCCCCCCGGGGAAGAAGAGACTCTACGTTTTCGGCAACGCCCGAGTCGTCCACGATGCGCTCAAGGCGCTCGAGGACTCCGGGTGGCTTCAGCGGGTGGCTCCCAGCAACGACACCGCCCGGGCTTCGTCGCATGGCTGGAGTCCGGCGATTATGTCGCCCAGGCGCTGCGAACAGTGGATCCCTGCCGCTGCCATGAAGGTCGGTATTCCGATCATGTCGGCAACCACGGCCAGCCAGGTGGCCCGCAGCCGCCCGGTTTCAAGGCGTGGCAGATCTATTCCCCCCGACAGCGAGCCGACCAGTTGTGTGGTCACATTGCGCCGGGCCGGATCAACGCCTCCGATCACGAAGCCATTGCCGGCCCAGGCAGCTGAAGCAAGCAGGCGATCTTGGAAGTCGCAAAGAACCGGAACCACTCGCTGTCGCCGCCCGGCGACTTGCACCAGCACCCCGCCGCAGCGGCTGACCACGTCGCAGCCCGTTACGTAGGCCAGCTCACGGCCGACAAGCCCGCTTCCGGCCCCAAGGCAGATCAGGGCGCCCGCCCGCATTTTCCGGCCCTGAGTAGGTTGGGCGTCGGCCAAAGCCAGGTAGGCGGCAAGCTCGCTTTTCGAATACGGCTTCTTGCAGTGCTCACGGCTCAAGGGTTGCGCCTGTGGATACGACCCCGGCAGGACCTTTGTGGCCAGGTGGCGCAGGTTGGTGCGCAAAGTCCTTCTCGACGGCGGCGACATATGGCCAGTGAAGCCCTGAAGCAGTCGCTCGATCGTTGAGGGATGAAACAAAACCTGCGGGCTAAGCTCAAGGCCGGCACTTTGGGCCAGCTTCACGATCTGGGCACAGGTCCACAGCAAAGTCTTGGCCCGGTCGATGCTTTGAGGCTGGGCCAAGGCGACTACCTCCCTGACCAACTGTGCTGGCGGCCCGTCAAGAGTTGTGGGTCTATGGCGGTCGATGAACATCTGCACTTCAGCAACCCTGGAGCTCCCGTTGAGCATACGGTAGATATACAATGGGACAAGGAGAGAACGACGGATTTGCCCTGTCAGATGTCAGACTTTGGATGATGAAGCTAAACCGCGATCAAAAAGCCCAGGTGCGCCAGCTTGCGACTGAACTGGCCGCCATAGCCCGCAGCGGTCAGGTTCTGCCCGGGTCCATCGGCGAGCGATTAATGGTTTGCGGAAGATCCAATTGCGCCTGCCACGCCGATCCACCGCGCCGGCACGGCCCATACTGGCTGTGGACCCGCAAGATTGCTGCAAAGACAGTGGGCAAGTATCTTTCCGCCGATCAGGCCCAAGACTGCGCAGTGTGGCTAAAAAACAGCCGCAGGCTTCGTGAGCTTGTGGCCAGTCTTGAAGCCATCGGCGTCGCCGCCTTGGAAGCTGACCCACGAACGGGCCGAGGAACCCCACGGCAGCCCAAGGACCAAAAAACCGTCTAAAGCCTCAGCTAGCTTGTGTGGGTACGATTCCCTTAAGCTGTTGGTGGCCCCGGCAACTCCATCCAAAAGAGCAGCTAGGTGCCAAACGTGAAAAGCTCACGACGACGACAAAAGCCCAGCGTATGGGCTATAAGCACCGAGGGGGCACCCTTCGAACCGCCGATGTGTAAGCGTTTGTGTTCACGAAAAATTTGGAATGCCGGTCCCGCTTTGCGGTTCGTAAAGGTTTGGCGTCCCTGCCCAAACAAAGGGAGAAGAGGTTCTTAAATGGAAATCCGAAAGTAGCGCGTTTCGACTGAAATGGCCAC
>JBOGWH010000123.1:0-5182 GCA_050692975.1 Actinomycetota bacterium
TAGGGACCGCTGCCTCCGGCGGCCCCGCCGCCGCCACCGTTGCCGGCCACGGCGATCGAACCGGAGGTGGCGTTTGCCTCGCTGTCGCCACCCTCGGCGTCGCCGGTATCACCGCTGGTCGCGTTAACCTCGACGTCGCCGGTGTCACCGGTCGTAAGGTCGAACTCGAGTTCACAGCCGCCGGCAACCGCAGTACCTCCAGCAGCGGTTACATCGCCGCTTGACGTAGCGGTGGCCTGGGGATCCGATGAGGCCGAAGAGCTCTGCGATTGGCTCACCGATGACGACACAGAGGTCGTCTGCGTCCCGGTAACTTCCGAATTGGACGTCACGTTGGCCGAAACGTTAGAGGAAACGTTGTTTGTGGTCGTAAACGTTGCGGACTGCGAAACCGGACCGCCCGTGGTCGTCGCCGTGCTTGTGTTGGTGGCGCCGCCGACCGGGGTAACGCTGATAAAGAACTGGAACAGCAGCGTGCCGTTGTCGAGTACGGTCTGCGACACGTCACCGATGGTGACGCTCACCGGCTGTGTCTGCGTGTTGGTCGCCGACCCGGTTGCTGCGGCGCTGTTGTTCTGGATTGCAAAGAAGAAAGCAGATGTCTCCACGGTACTCGTGGTCGTCGCCTGCTGGTCGTTGGTTGAGGTCGAAGTGCTCGTAAGCGTCTGCGACGGGTCGGAAGTCGTGGTCGGATCGCTGGTCTGCGTTGGGGTGCTTGTTGCGGTCCCCTGGGCCGACGCGGAAGAGCCCTGGTCCGCGGCCGCGCCGGCGTCCGCGCCACAACTCTGAAAATCGGCCTGAGCAAACGAAATTGCCAGCAAAGGAATCAAAAGTGCGACTGCAAGTACCATCGCCAGTCGCATTCGTGCCTTCTGGGAAGGACTTCTGTTATCCGGCGACAAACCCTCTACGGGCTCAAGCGCTAAACGCTCTGCTTTCACTTAGTACCCCTTCTTTTATTTCAGTGATCTGTTAACTGATCCAAACGAGGCGAAAGAAATGCCAAATCCGGGCATTCGCCAGCCTACTGCCTTTAACATCCTCCTGACCAGCGGTTTTACACGCGTTTTCTGAAAAAAAATGCCCGATGGGATCGGGCGCCACTGCGGCCCCCCGGCGGCCGTCCGTTTTCATGAACCTCCCTGGCCGTTTGCCCCGATCCTGCTCTCGATGGCCCGAAGTTTCTCCATCATGAGTTGCTGGTTCTCGGAAACTTCTCCGGTTACCTCTGAAACAACCTCCGAGATCCTTCGATCGATCTCGCCGAACCTTTCCATAAGCTTGACGCCCAGGCCCTGGAAGTCTGATTCGCTTTCCGCACGCCCGGATTGGGCGGCCTCTGCGAGGCTTCCGGCAGCCCGGCGAGCGGCGGCCCGGAGCCCTTTTTCCACTTCTGCAACGCCGATGCCAAATTTCTCCAATTTTTCCTCCAGCTCGGCCCCAACGGCGGTCGCGACTGCATCCATCCTCGCCTCCGCAGACTCAACGATGCTGGCAAGGCCCTCCTGATGCTTGGCCATCGCCTCGAAAAGCTCCGTGCGCAAACCGGCGATGGCCTCGTAAACATTCGTCCCGATTTTCTCCGACAGCTCGGAGCGAAGCTCGAGGAGATTTTGAGAAAGCCGGGAGGCCACCCCTCCCATCTTTTCCGAGATGCCCGTGTCCACCGAAGCGAGTCCGGCTTCTAATTGCGCCCGGTCGGCGCCCAGTTTCTCTAGGGCCCCCGCCACCGTTTGCTCCAGAGCCCGAACTGTACTGCCAACTTCTTCCAGTTCGCCTCCTGAGGAGACCCCCGAAGAGGAAACCGCCCGGGCCACCTCCTCGACCCGGGACTCAAGTGCCCGAACGTGGTCGCGAAGCTGGGAAAACACCCTTTCAAGGTATGCCTCGCTGTGACCTTGGTCGCCGGCATCCCGCAGCGACTCAGAGACCACATCTCGAATCTGGACGACCCGGGTCTCAAGATTAGCTTGAATGCTGGTAATCGACGGT
The DNA here is from genome assembly GCA_050692975.1 of Actinomycetota bacterium. Taxonomy (GTDB): domain Bacteria; phylum Actinomycetota; class CADDZG01; order JAHWKV01; family JAHWKV01; genus JBOGWH01. The sequence continues at coordinate 1,993 of JBOGWH010000123.1, forward strand.
TCGAGTATCTGTCTGGCCCTTTCGATCAGTTCTCCGACCCGTGGTTGGGCATCCATCCTCTCGGAGAACTCCGACCGGATGCTCTGCAGCGAACTGCTCAGGCGGCCGACGACTCGGGCGAGTAGCTGGGAAACCTCCCCGTCTATGGACTCCAGGCGCTCCGTCATGCTGGCCCGGTCAGCCTCAACATGCTTGACGGCGGCGATCGTGGACTCCTCTACCTCACCCAGGCGACTTGCGAATTCGGCAAACCTTCCGTGGATCTGGGCTTCCAGAGCCGAAGACGCCGCAGCGATCCGGGTCTCCAGGGAGCGAATCGGAGTCTCGATTTGCCCTGCGAGCTGCTGAAGTAAGTCCTCGCGAAGGGCCTTAAGCGACTCGCCCAGGGCGCCGACTACCTTCGACAGCCTCTCCGTGCCCTGCTTTCCCGACGCTTCGAGTAGCCGGGCGGCCTCGGCACGGTCGGAGGCGGCCTGCTGCAAGGCTTCGCCCAGACTCTCCCTAATCTCTGCGAGGCCTTCCCCTGCCGCCTGCAGCCCGATGCTCATAACCTGTAGGTTGCTTTGAACGCTCGCCGCCATGGGGGCCTGCACGTCCTCGATTCGTTGCAGTGAGGAATCCAGCCTGCTTTGCAACCCGACTTCGAACCGAGCGAAAACCTCATTTATCTGGCCGCCGATGGCCTCGGCCAGATCGGCAGCCTTCGGTTGAGCATCAATGCGCTGCAGGAGTTCTGTGCGGAAGCCCCCCAGAGCTTCGGCCAGTTGGGCGGTAAAAGACCCGATTCGCTGCTTCAGCTCGTCATCGTTTGACCGGAAATGCTGTTTCAGACCTTCGTCCAACAATTCAACGCGCTGCACGAGTCCATCGGCGGATTGCCGAAAAGGCTCCAGAGCTGCCTGCAGACGGACCGAATGTCCTTCCAATTGTTCGTCCAGGCGTGCCCGAAGCTCGGAGGCTGAGGCGTCCATCCGGCGCTCCATCGCTCCCCCGAGTTGCGCTTCGAGGGTTGTTTTCAGTTCCCCGGCCTGCTCGCGGTCAAAAATCGCCTTTTCGGCTAGCTTCACGGCGGCGTGACGAACGGCTTCAAGCATCCTCGGGGCAGTTTCGACGATTTCCCCGACCTGTTCCGTAAGGTAATCGACCTTCGACTCGATCTGAACCGCCCCGGATTGAATCTGGCCAACGGCTCCTTTTACCTCCGCTTTTACGTCCGCTACGAGACTTTCGGGCGACTTCTGGGCCAACTCGGATAATTCGTGCCGGAGCTTTCCGACCGAATCGAGCATCTGGCGAGCCTGAAGATTGGACGCCTCCAAACCCTTGAGGGCATCGGATCCGACCTTTTGTAAAACGGAGGTGACCTCCGCGGTATCGACAGGGACCGTTGCACCAATAGTGGAACCGGAGGCGGCGTCCGAAGTTGGCCCGGCCACCGACCTGCGAGCTCGACGGGTTCCAATGAGGTGACGGGCGGTACCCAGAACCACACCCAACAGGCCGGCTCCGGCAAGATACCGCATCGTATCTGGGCGAACCGGCTTCCGTCCGGCGGTAGCCGCTTTTATTACCGTAGCCGGGCTGCGGGCCACAATTCCTTCCTTTGAGATAAACGGTAGCTGCTCCTGCAACACGCTTATTTGGCGGGAGAGACGGTCCCTTTGCCCCTGAAGCTGCGCCTCATTGGAGGGTTTCTTCGCCAGTTCGACGTCGAGCTTAGCCCTCTGCCCGTTGAGTGCCTCGATTCTTTGTCTTGTCAGTTCAGCGCTTACCGTAATGTTGTTCAGCGCCTCAGCCCGGCGAAAATTCACGTATGACTGGGTAACGGAGTCCGCCCACGCGGCCGCCTGTTCCGGTTGCGGGCGCTCAGCCCGTATCTCCAGGACGTGGGTATCTCCCACGGGGCGGGCCGAAACCGAATCCCGCAGCTCCTCGGCATTGGGCAACCGGATCCTTTGGGCGGCCGGACCGATGACCGCGTCGCTCAGTGCTACAACAGACTGGGTATCCATGAAATTTTGGCGGGCCGAAGCAGTCGAGGCGTCCACGGGCGGGGCGACCTCCACCCTGGCCGTGCCGCGGTAGGCGGGTGACATAGCCAAAGAGACAATTCCGGCTGCGAACAAAAGCGGCAGTGTAATTAAGGTGATTGAGCTTCCCAGGGCGGTAACCCCGGCCCGATTTGAGGGTTCCGTCACTGAACCGCCTTAACGCGTGTAAGCGCCATCCCGAACCTTCTTGCCGGCTGCGCCGAAGGTGCCCATAGTAGCAAAGAGAATACGGGATTTCCCACTTCGAATTTGCCTAAGACGGCCAGCCCCGAGCATCGGCCTTCGCAGACGGGACTTTAGAGCGTATATTTTTCATCCGGCAGGGCGATTGACCTAATGGAAATTCCCAACTCCCAGGACTGCTGGGGGTTTGCTTGCTGATCACCGTGATTAAAGGGGTTCACGACAACTGAAGAATTCATCCCGATCCTTACGGCTTGGAGCGGTGGCGGGTGCGATCGCCATTGTTGTCGTGTCCGCAGCCCTGACGAGGGCCAACGTAGCCAGCCTCACGGGGCCTGCTTCGGATCCCTGCGCCAAGGCCGCAGCCGACCTGGCTTCGGCCCTTGATTTTGAATTCGGCGCCTACAACCCGAACGTCACCCTCAAGCTCCAGTGCTCCGTGGCGACCGGGCAGACCGGTACGTCCGGACCAGGTGGGCTGGGAGGCTTCGGAGCGGCCAGCGGGGCTTTGAAAGGAGCCAACGCCGCGGCGGGCAGGGGAGGCACCGCCAGGGCGGGGGATTCCGGAGGCACCGGCGGCCACGGGGGCGATGGGGGCTGGGCCGGGGGGGCCGGGGACTTCGCGGGAGCGGTGGTGGGCAATGTCAGTGCCGGAGGTGGCGGTGACGGCGGGCCGGGAGGTTATGGGCTATGCAGCGCGGAAGAGACCGGCGGGACGGCCTGCGCAGGAGGAAGCAGCACTTCGGGAGACGGGGGAGACGCTAAAGCCGGCAACCTTGAGTCGGGTCCCGGTGGAGAAGGCGGGGAAGGCGGGGCCAGCGGGGACACCGGCGATTCCGGCGACGCATGCGCCTCCTGCGAACCGGGCAGCTCCAGCAACTCGAATTCCGCATCAGGTAGCCAGGGCTCGACCAACCCATAGCCAGGGCTCGACCAACCCATAGCCAGGGCTCGAC
>JBOGWH010000124.1:0-1522 GCA_050692975.1 Actinomycetota bacterium
CTTGAAAGGGTGGCGACCTAGGCCACTGGTCGATGGGGGCCAGCTTTTAGTATGACCCAGGCCGCTCTCCGAGTGCCAAGCGAAAGAGCGGCTAGGAATCACCAAGCCTCCACGGACGAGTACTCCCCGAGCAGGGCTCAGGAGGAGAGGATCTGCACGAACGCGTCGTGCAGCGAACCGTTGGTTGACAGACAGCTTCGCTCGAACTTGCGGCGATCGGACAGCTCGGGAACAACTATCGTTTCGTCGGGGTAGGGGTCTCCGTGAAAGTTCGTAATCCTGCCACCGGCCTCGGTGATTATCACCTCGAGGGGGATGACATCCCAGGGCTCGAGCGCAGGCTCCATCATCGCATCTACCGCCCCGCGGGCCACCAGCATGTGCCCCCAGAAATCGCCGAATCCGCGGTCTCTTCTGCACGACCTCAGAATGTTTTCCACCTTGTCCCGGTAGCCGTGCCTCAGCATCCGGCGATGGGCGCCGAAGCACACGGAGGCTTCGGCCATTTCCGCCGTGGCACTGACCCGGATTGGATCGCCGTTCATTCTGGCCCCGTCTCCCACTGCGGCCTCATACCGTTCACCGAGGCCCGGCGCACTGACAACCGCCACCTCCGTCCTTCCAGCGACTCGCAGGCCGATCAGAGTGGCGAAAACGGGAATGCCGGCGGCGAAGTTGGATGTTCCATCGATTGGATCGATCACCCAAAGAGGACCTTCGGGGTCGCCCTGCAGCCCGGCCTCCTCCCCGAAGGTACCGTGGTCGGGGAACACCTCTGCGATGCGTGCTCTCAGCGCCCGTTCGATGCCCCCGTCGGCCTCGGTCAAGGGGCTGCCGTCGGGTTTTCTCGTCACGGCGGGATTGGTTGCGAAATACGTCATCGAGATCTCGTCGGCGATATCGGCAAGTTCCCTGGCCAGAGCCAGTTCGTCCACGGTGTCCTGGGCCTTAAATCGGGGCCACTTCGAAGATGCCGCCCATCTCCTTGTTGGCCTGCTCTACCTTTTCAGGATTCGAGATCGTAGCCATGCATGCCCCATCGTGGGCAAGGTAAGTGTCTGTAACTCGAACGAGATCGTCTTCGGTGATACGCAGCAACCCCCTCTTGTACTCCTGCCTGAGGTCGAGGGTGTATCCGGCAATGTTGTCGAAGAATCTGCGGCGACCCTTGGTATCGGGGGATTCGAGAGGATCCACGGCCCCGGCGGCCGAAAGGATTGCTTCTTTGATCTCGTCTCGATCCAGCCCACCTTTAAGAACAAAGGAGACCGCTTCCTCGAAAACGTCGTAGGTGCGGGAAATGTTGGGATCGCGGTAGGAGGAGAAAGTGAACTTGCCCTTTTCCGAATCGTAGTTGGCGTGAGCTCCGTAGGCGCCGCCCTTCTCACGGATTTCCCGGTGCAGATAGGAGGCGCGCAAGAAGTGAGAAAGAGCCAGAAGAGCGGGGGCATCCGGATGGGTAAACCTGACGGTTTTGAACACCCTGGCATTGAATGCCACCGGACACGAGGTCGTCCTGGCC
>JBOGWH010000125.1:0-5398 GCA_050692975.1 Actinomycetota bacterium
GGTAATGGACGAGCCCCCCGGCTACCAGAACTCTTCCATCGACAAGCAAGGTGGCGGTATGGCGGGAACGAGCGGTGAACATGTCGCCTGCCAGATTCCACAACGACCCGGAGACCGACGACGATGGTCGAGACCCACATTGGCGTGGAGGTAAATCAATAATCGTGACCCTTGCCCGCGGATCCGCCAATAAGGCATTCTGGGGATTGGCCAGATCAACGAAAAACCTTTCGCCATTTTCGATATCCGAATCCCCCCTGATCTGTACCTCGATTGACGCGACGTTTTGAGAGGGAGCGAAGACTAGTTCACCTTGCACCGGCGAATAATCTTGGTGCTCTTGGGCACTATCATCCTTGGTGGAGAAATTCACAGTCACGCTCTTGTCAATGGGCAAGACGGGACAAGGCGCCGATAATTGCACTTCCTGAAGGTCGTACTGGGTTGGATTTCCGACATCGCAGGTTCTCGAAAGACGAACGTCGACCTTTGCCGTTAAGACGCCCTCGCGGGGCTCAACAAGTGAAACATCCGAGATCGACAGCTTCGGTAGTAAGAGCGGGGCCACAGCCCCTTCAAGGGTCTTAGCAGCCTTAACGTCATCGGAGTCGATTTGGGCCCCAGCGGACTCTTTAGGCACGATAGAGCAGTCGTTGCACTTTCCGGTTTCAATGGCTGGGTCCCGGTACGCGTCTTGGCCTTGCTCATCCAGGAGCAAGCCAACGCCCGCATTCCCCCCCCCATTCGTTGCTTTCTTCCCTGCGGTATAGGTGTCGTTTCCCCGCCTATCAAGTAGCAGGCCGGAGCCAACGCTCCCGCCGCCGTTGGTACCGGCTTCCCCTGGCCCCAGGCCTAAAGAGGTGTTTTCGGGGGGGCCATCGGCAAGGTAGGTATCATCTCCGGCGCCATCCACCAGAAATCCCGACCCCGCATTGCCCCCGCCCCCGTTGGTCCCTTCGGCGCCTGCACGGAAGAGGTCGTCGCCGGCCATGTCCACCAGAAGCCCGTACCCTGAAATCTTTGCTCCCCCGCCATTCGTGCCAGTTGCTCCTGCATGGAATTTATCCGCTCCACCTAGGTCGAGAAGCAGCCCGACCCCGGTGCTCCCTCCACCGTTGGTTCCTCTATGACCCGCCCTATACACGTCATCTCCGGCAATATCCACCAGAAATCCCGACCCATTTTTGCCTCCCCCGTTGACACCGTCGTCCCTGTCGCTGATGTATTGATCATTTCCCCCCAGGTCAACGAGAGCGCCCGCCCAGGTAGTTCCCGATCCGCCAGCACTGTTGACATAGACGTCGTTGCCTCCAGCATCAATCTGAAGGGCGTAGTTATCGGTGTATTTGGGAGCATCCGTTCCGTCGTTGTTGACTTCCCTGAGGTCAATAGAGACATGACCCGGAATTTGGACTGGATCGGGCGCCGGGGCTTTGACGGCGCTGGCTCGATTTTGGTTGGTTGCCCTGGTCAACTGCTCGGCCGCGTCTAAAAGGTCAATTTGAGAATCGAGCAAGGGCTTGAGATCAATGCCGAGCTTTCGCAACAGGTCTTGCCCCTCTTGCAGCCCTGCTGCTTGGCCGGCGCCTGCCTGAGAAATCGCTGTGCCCGCCAAGTTCTGCGCTTGCTCAACATCTTTTGGATCCAGTTGGGCGAAAGCTTGCTTGGATGCTTGGTGGTAGTCGGTGAATGTCCGCAGATAGCCGGAAAGTGCATCCCCTAACGGATCAGGCAGCTCATCGAAAGATTTGATTTGGACCGTTTGCGCCTCTGTGGCGACGACGTCCAATGCCTTTAGAAGCTCGAGGGCAGCTTGCGAGGGAGGAGCGGATGGGCGGCTTGAGGGCTCGACCGATTTCAGTTCAACTCCGATCCTTTTGGCCTGACCCGCAACGGCGAGTTGGGCAACGCTAAAGCCGGCGGCCACCTTGTCAGGTTGATCCTTGTCCATTTCGGCCACAAGGCCTCGGGCAGTTTCGAGTTGAACTTTCGACTGCTTGGCGAAATCATCGGCTTGGTTGGTGCTGGAAGGAGCCTCCGCAGACGGGGCCGAGACCGCGGCCGGAGAGCCAGACAGGCTGGCAATCAAGGCGAGGATTCCGGCACCCGCTGCGAAGCGCCTGCCTGCCCAAGGTCGCTTAACGTCGCGCGCGTTTGGTCGGGCAAATGCGTTTCGCTTGGGGCCTCCGTTGAGAAACATCAACGGACGGCTATTCCTCGCGATCTTCTCCAGCTACGCCTGATTTTCTTGCGGGCAGCAAGGCCGATTAGGGTGACGAGGAGCAGAACTGAGCCGGCAACCATCCATTTATTGGCAAGCAAACTCACTAGCAGAGAGTTTTCATCTTTGTCCCGGGATACAGCTACTCCGTCGGATGAAAAGACTTCTGCAGCGGGGCCGCCGCCGACTATTAGGACCCGGCCGCTCGGAAGTGCGGTTGCAGTGAGAGCCACGAGATTCTCATTGGGGGCGCCGTTTCCGGTCAAGAAGTCTCCCCCGCGGGCAAGCGACATGCTGGGGCCCGCGGTCCAATCGGAAGACGCAGGGTCGTAAATTTCGGTAGTAGCGAGCACTTCGCCAATGGGCGGCGGAGAGAACAAGCGGGAGGGTTCCCCGACGCCTCCGGCGACCAACACTCTGCCGTCGGCAAGCGCCGCTGCGGTGTGGAAGACCCTCGGTCGCGAAAGAGGGCGCGTTGGTGTCCACTTCCCTTTAACTTCGGGATGGGCGGGATCGGAAACTGCGTTGGGGTCGAATAGCTCGGCGTCGGCGATTGAACTGATGCCTCTTCGTATCCCCCCTGAGATCAGCACTCGTCCGTCCTTCATAAGGGTGGCGGTCTGCCACGCGCGATCCTCAATCCTGCTGGGCGGGGCGGAGCTCCAAGCCCCCTTGGCCGGATCGAATATCTGATTTGTACCAAAGGAAATGACCATCACTCGACCATCTGCCAACAACGTGGAAGTGTGAGCTTCGTGCACAACAGGCCCTTGGATCCGTTCCCAGGAGTTCGCTTTGGGATCGAAGAGCAATGCGGGCGGGACGCTGGTGTCGCCGTGTGGAGCATCCGAACCAATCACCAACACTTTGCCACAGTGAGGCCCGCACGCGGGTCCCGGACCGGTGGCCAGGGCGATGCTGGAATGGCCCGCAAACACAACCGGTGGGGCTTTGGTCGGGGTCCATTTGTCGGCGGTCGGGTCATAGGTTTCTGCGAATCCTTCGGGGCCGGGATTGCTTTGAACCCCGCCCAAGACAATTGCTCTTCCGTCGGGGAGAGGAGCCGCGGTGTGATACTTGCGAGCAACCGTCATGGGGCCAGCGCTCCTCCATTTGGAAGACCTGGCATCGAACAGTTCTGCCGATTGGCTTGGCTTAGCGCAGAGAGAGAACGACCCGGGCTGTCCGCCGGATTTGCCGCCCGCAAGAACTCCCGTACGTGTCCCCTGGACCAGCGAACCTGCTTCTGCCCCGACGCAGCCGCCCGCAACCAATACTCGTCCATCGCCCAGCAAGGTAGCCGTGTGGTTGGAGCGGGCCGGCCGCTCAATTTTGGTGAACGACGCTCCGGCTTTGCCTTGGGCGCCGGCCATTAACGCCGGCGCCCATAATGCGGTAATGGCGGCCACGGCGGCCATTACGATTCTTCTTCTCATTATCGATTCCCCTGCATGTTCGTTTTCCCTAGCTTTCCGAAAAGCACACGGCCCGCCCTGCCAGGAGGAGGCCGGCCGCTTGGTTTCTTGCCTTCGGTTGGACTTGCGACCTGGCTTGGCTCTAGCGCATGGCCCGGCTGCGGCGTCTGCGAACTGTTGTAGCGACCGCGGCTCCCAAGCCGAGCATGCCGACCGAGAGAAGGGCGAGCCCCGCAAACGCGCCCGGTGTTGAAAGGCCATTGCCGGCTGCAGCGGGCGCGCCGACCTCGAACCTTGAATCATTTGAGGAGAATCCTTGCCAAAGGTCGGTGCTTGCCTGCGTCTTTGCGGAACGAGTGCTCTTGTCTGTCAACTCAACCGAGGCGGTTGCTTTACCCACGATCTGGCCTGCGGAGTCTTTTTGGATTGCAGACACGTAATACACGCCGGGGGTGGCGCCCTCGGGCACCGGAACGCTAGCGGAGTAGCTGGAAGGTCCACCTGACACAGCAGAGGCGTGATCGGCCCTCAGGGCAGCTGCGTCATCGGGCATGCTCATCCCGACGGCAAAGTTGTCGGCGTGGCCCATAAGAGGGCCCTCGAGTGTATCCCAGCGGATTTCGACCGGGCCGGGGTTGAAATTGGCCCCCGTGACTATCAAATGCGTACCTGCGGGTCCCCCAACCGGGCTAAGCGCCACGATCTGCGCGACCGGGGTGCACGCCCAAGCCACCCCTGCCACCACCATGCAGCCCAGGGCGACAAGCCCCAAAAACCCTAGTTTCCGCTTCGATTTCATCTTCATCCTCCTCAAGGGCCGGTCTTGCCACTTTCAGCAAGCGTTCATAGGTCAATTGTGGGGCTCATGCAGGGGTGTCGCAATACACAATTATCTACAAGGCCGAGCCCCCCCTAGGCGTGAATTAGGCCAAAAAGGGGTTAATCTTCGCAGCTTCTGGATTCAGGCTAAGAAGGCGCCGGACCCCACCTGCCCGGCGGTTTTTTAGTGGAAGGGCCCTGAAGAAGGATTCCAAACCTTCTCGCCAGAGCCACCGCCTCCGGATAAGAGCGGGTAGAGGTTTTCGTGAGAACCTTGTGGATGTGGCGGTTAACGGTCCCCACAGTGATCCCCAATTCGTTGGCTACCCATTCGATGGGATTTCCGACACTAAGCAGTCCAAGAACCTCGATCTCGCGAATCGTAAGTTTCGCCACCCTTTCAGCGTGCTTGCGGACGTCTTGTTGGCCCGTGCGCATATGGTCCATATGGGCCATCAGGCTCTCTTTGTAAACGGGCACCTCACCCGCCGCAGCCCGGTCGATCGCGCCGGCGACCAACGCGAGGCTGATTCCTTTCGGCAAAAAGCCAACCGCACCGGCTTTAAGGGTGTTCTCCACGTATTCGGGAGCCTGATCCCAAGAGGTAAGCAGCACTTTTGTTTTCTTTTCCCACAGCAGGATCTTGCGAGTCGCCGCCGGCCCGCCTTCCAGGGGCATCCAATAGTCGAGGATCACCACCTCAGGCTTCTCGAGGACCACCGCATCCAATAATTCGCGGACCGAAACCGGGTATTGGCCCAGAATCTGAAAACGCTCATGCTTCAACGCCAACGCGACACCGAGCGATTCAGCGAACATCATCTCGCCGTCGGCGATCAACACTTTGCCTTTTGACAATTTCTCCCACCTGCTTTTCTTTCGGAGTTTCAAGTACGGTTCTCCTTAAGATTGTTGGGGTTGGGCCTTGGACTGGGCAATACAC
>JBOGWH010000126.1:0-2198 GCA_050692975.1 Actinomycetota bacterium
CCAGCGCCGGGCCCGGGTCAGGCGGTCGCGTTTGTCGACGAAGTATTCAGCGGGGACGGTGCCGCCTTGGGCGGTGATCTCGGTGCGGATCTCGTAAACGTCGAACGTGACGTTCACGCCGTCGGCGACGGCCTTCTCGTGGTCGTATTCCATCACCAGGTTCTGGTGAAAAAATCCGAAGGTCTGTTTGGATGGGGTGGCGGTGAGACCGACGAGGAATCCATCGAAGTATTCCAAGACCTGCCGCCAAAGGTTGTAGATGGAGCGGTGACATTCGTCGGTGACGATCACGTCGAAGGTCTCGATGGGGATAGCTGGGTTGTAGGCGACGGGCAGCTGCTGAGTGCCCGCAGGGGTGTAGTCGAAGGCCGAGACCTCGTCGGCGTCTTCCGGCAACTCGGGATCACCCTGGAGCATCGAGTAAAGGCGCTGAATAGTTGAGATGACGACTTTGGCGGTCGGGTCGAGGACATTGGACTGCAAGTGCTGAAGGACGTACAGCTCGGTGAATTTACGGCCGTCGTCGGGGGTCACGAATTGTTCGAACTCTTTCCTCGCCTGACGTCCCAGGTTGGCCCGATCGACAAGGAACAGGACCCTGCGGGCCCGGCCGTGCTTGACGAGCCGATAGATGAAATTGCAGGCGGTAAAAGTCTTGCCGGACCCGGTCGCCATTTGGATTAGCGCCCGGGGCTTGTTGTCGGCGAAGGATTTCTCGAGGTTAGTTATGGCGGCTACTTGGGCCGGCCAAAGGCCGTCCGTGGACAGAGGAGGCATGTTCGTGAGGCGGGCCCGCAAGGTGGAGGCGGCCTCGTAACCGCCGGCCGGTTCGGCAGCAGCAGACATACTGCGGACATGCTGATCGTAGCCCGCTTCCTCCAGCCAGAGCCGGATGGTTTCGGGGCGGTGGAACGTGAAGACCCGGCGAGACCGGGGGTTCGGGTCGAACAAGTTTGTGAAAAAGGTTTCCACTCCGGTCGCTTCGTAGAGGAACGGCAGGGGGCGTCGGTAGGCCGGTAGAGCATTGGGCAAGCCTTCGCTGTAGCGCTTCGTCTGCGCCTCCACCCCGGCCAGCGTCCACCCCTCTTTTTTGGCTTCGGCGGCCCCCGCGGCGGCGCCGTTGACGAAGAGCAGATAATCGACCGGCCCGCTTTCGGTCGGAAACTCGCGCACGGCGACTCCCAACCCCGCGCTCAGATTTGTGGCGCCTCGATCCTGAATGATCCAGCCGGCAGCCGAGAGTTGCTCGTCGATTTGTTTTCGCGCTTCCCCCTCAGGCTTGGCCGGAGACACCCCCCCAGATTACCGGCTGCGTCCTGGGAAGAACCCGCCGGGCTCCCTGGACGGGATTTCGTAAGAAAGAGTTGTCAGAGGCAATCGCTAGAGTAACTTCCATGAAACAGGCGGTCTCTCATCTCCGAATAGTTGACCTTCCGGACTCGGAAAGACCAAGGGAAAGACTGGCTCGTGTTGGGGCCAGCGGACTGAGCGACCGGGAGTTGCTCGCGCTCGTCCTCGGCACGGGAGGCAAACAGGGCAGCGCCTTGGATGTGGCTGGAAGACTTCTTGCTGAGAGCAACTGCCTTGCGGAGCTATCCAGGCTAAAAACTGAAGAACTGTCCGCCGTAGCAACAGTGGGTTCAGCAAAGGCCGGCGCCCTGGTAGCCGCATTTGAGCTTGGCCGCCGAGCAGCGGCACAATCAGATCGACGAAAAGCCATAACTGGGCCGGGGGATTTGGCGGCGCTGGTGATGGCGGAGTTCGGGGCGGCCAGGGTTGAAAAGGTTCTGGTTGTCGTACTCAACAAGGCGAATAAGCCCCTCAGGATCGTGACACTCACGTCTGGATCGCAGGATTCGTGCCTAATGCCGGTTCGAGATGCGCTCGCAGCCGTCCTGCGCCATGGGGGAGTGGGATTCGCCATCGCTCATAATCACCCCTCGGGCAATCCGACGCCGAGTGCGGAAGACATATTCCTGACCAAGGAAATGCTCGCCGGCGCGAAGGCAGTCGGCCTACGGCTTGTTGACCATTTAGTGGTTGGCGCCGGCAGTTGGTGCAGTTTGAACGAATCCGGATATTTATCCCCCGGTTGACCCTCAAGATCCCAATCCTGAGGCCGGGCAGGGCGGAAGGATCCTCGTCGGCCCGGCAGCCGTTGCGATGGCCCGCGGAGGGCCGCTTAGCTGCCCCCGGAC
>JBOGWH010000127.1:0-8672 GCA_050692975.1 Actinomycetota bacterium
GAGGTACATCCGTCCGTTGGGGCCGAGGACAAGCCCCATCACCTCGTCCGTATGGTTCTCTGCTTCCAGAGGAAGCGGGCCGGACGAAAGCTCTGTTCCGCCTACATAAGTCGAGTAGGTCAGAGTCGCTTCGAGACTCATCTGCGCCGCGAATCCATCCGCCGGGCCCTTAAGAGCAACCCCGAACCCGTTGATCACCGGGAAGTCTGGCGAACTCGTGACCCCCGCCACCGACAGGCCCGCGTCGTTGACTGCGATCGTGCGGGCAGCATCGTCCCCTGACCCGCCAAGAAAGGTCGTCCATATCGGTGATCCGCCCGGACTGAACTTCGTTACGATCGCGTCGGAGCCACCCGAAAGTCGGTTGCCGCCAATGTCCGGCGAGCTTGTAGACCCAGCGGTGTAGATGTTGCCGGACGCGTCAACCGCCACCGAGTTGGCGGTCTCATTTCCCTCGCCGCCGAAATAGGTCGAAAATGAAACCCGCGGGTCGATCACCAGGGTGCGCGTACGATCATACTTACCGATACGAAACCCGACCCGGCCATTGTCTAAGATCCGAAACGCGCCTGCGACCCGTCGCTTCTCGTCGCCGATCCGCTGGAAAATAATCGGCCTGTGATGCCGAATATCTCCTGAGGCGGTTCCAATAATCAGATTGCCTTTTGAATCCAACTCAATAGATCGTTGTCCTGTGAACTGAATCAGGATCTGCTTGGGGTCGGCGCCGGCAGAAACGAAAAAATCATATTCAAGCCCCCCCTTGGACATGTAGAAAACTTGATCAATCCCCGGATAAACGTCGTCGTATCGAACCTCCTTGAAGCGCGAGACGTTCGAAGTCCACCGTGACGGGTCATTTCCTAAGAGATAATTCGCTGCGCCCGCAATCCTGTTGGCGCCGGTGATGTTTGGGTCGGGGGCACCCCCTACCAGCGTCATCTTGACCCTGGAGATTCCTTTTCCGCCGCTCGGGCCCTCCCATTTACCCTGCTTGCGAACACCCGCCGCCATCGCGGTTACGACGCCGGTCGGGCCGAGGAACATAGCGTAGCCGCGGCCGTGGGACACGAATTTGTGCCCGGCCGGGGCCTGGCCCCTGTTTTCTGCGAAGCCGCCGGTCGCCAGTCCGGCCAGCGCAAGAGAGTTGGTCGCCCTGCTAACTACGGGCCGGCCGCGCAAGGCTTGGCTGGAACCGGTGTTTGTCGGCGCTCCCGAAATCACTCGGGCGCGGGCCGGCCCATCATCGGTTCCCCCACCGAAAGCCGGCCCGATAGCCGCAGAAAGATTGACAGTCGCGAGAACGGCAGCCGCCCACACGCAAACGGCCCGCTCCCCCCTTGTCGGCATCTATCCGATTTCCGCGGAGGGGGGGTCGTAAACCCTTCCCCGAATGGGCCCCCGGGCACCCTCGTGCATCCTAGCGGCTAATCGTGGTTGGTTCGGCGGCCACATTGTTCTGAGGGTTGGAATCCAACGTATCGCTCGTGGCCCTGGCAGTATTGACAATGATCCCAGCCGGCTGAAGAAGGACAAACGTGTTCAGGTCGGGGTAGACATTGACGGTAACCGTCACAAAGGCCTGAGGGGCTATATCTCCGAGATCACACTGGGCCCGCTCGCCGTAATACCGGCTGAACAGCAACGGGGGAAAGGACGGAGTGCTCTCCACGATGTGCCCGACCTGGCAAGTTCCCTGGGTGGGCGTCACGTCTCCCATGCCGGAACCCTGGGTGGGCGTGATGTTCACCAATATAGGAAACGCAGAATACGGTTTATCCACCAGAATATCTTCGAGTTTCACGTTCGTAGCGGTGTCGCCGCCGCCGGCCCCTCCGGCCGGATCGAGGTTGGTCACGGTGACCGTATAGGCAAGGCCTGCGCCGGGACTACTCGGATCCTGATTGTCTGTAACTGTGACTCTCAAGTCGGCGACGGTATCCTGAGCGAGTGCCGGGGTAAACACGGAAGAAAGCAAGGCCGCAGCCAGGCATATACAACCAAAAGTGCCGCTATTCAAGCGGCCCCCTATAAGCCCTGAAGGTCGGATAGCTGCGAAAAACCGATTTCCCTTGCTCGAGTTGCGCGTGCTCGAGTTGCGCGCTTTCTTCATGATTTCCTCCCGTTTCTGCCCAGGCAATTACAAATCAATTACAGCAAGGCAATACCACCCCAACAACTCCTCCTTTTGGGGGGGCCAGGCCGGCCCCTCCTCGCCCTCGGATCCAAGGAGGCCCCGGACCGGCCTTGTGGCTTCTATCCTCTCGCTGCTCGACGGCGATTCGCGGCGACGGCGGCTACCGATGCCGAGGCCAGCGCAACCCCGGCCATCAACACGCTTAAGCCAAGCATGAATCCCGCCCTCGGTCCAGGTGAAGAACCCGGAGTTCCCTCGACGCCAGCGTGCCCACCTGATTTGAAGCCGCTCCACAGCTCCGGCGACACTGCCGAAGGGTTCCGGTCGCCGCCCCCGGCAGCCTTTACCTGTACGACGGTCCTGACTGCCTCATTGCCGCTGATTGCGACCACGTAATAGACATCGTCCGGGACCTCCGGGATAGTCACCGGGGCGTTCAGTTTTTCACCTTCGGCCAAAAAGGCTTCCGCAAGGACGGGACCGTTCAGATCGTTCCACCGAATTTGAACTTGTGTCCGCCCATCCGACCGGCTGGTTCCCGCCATACTTGCCAGCGGCCGACCTGTCTGGCTTTCCGTGACGGTAACCCGCCTTCCCGGAGCGGCGAGGGGCGGGATCAACTGGACTTCGGCCTGGCCCGTGCATGCCCAGGAATACGCCATGGCGCCCAACAGGAGAGTCAAGACTCCCACCCCTATCCACGCCCCCCTGCGAGTGAAATTCATCAATCCCATTGCCTCCTCCTACATTCGACAGCGACGCGTCAGTCGCGAGCGCCCCAAGAACTGTTGTTGGATCCATTGAATATGCCCGACGGCGAAGGGTCAATCCCTTCTTTTGGCGGGGCCGGTACGCTTACCCGATACCCTATTCACGAATTAGCCCAGAAACTTTAGCCAGAGCGACAACCTCCCGCTGGGCCGATGTGCCCGACTTCACCAGGATCTCCCGCAAGTAGGCCTTGACGGTGCCCGGCCGGATCCCCAACGCGTCGCTGATCTCCTTGATTGAGTGATCCCGGCTCATTAAAGATATGATTTCAATCTCCCTTCTCGACAAAGACCTGATGCGTGCGTACAAATCCTTAAGTTCTGTTTGGCCTTTCACATGCGGGCCAGGGCCTCTTTCCAGTTCCGGGGGGAATACAGAAGCATCCGAGAAATGAACCTCTCGTACAAATTCGCCGAGGCGCAGGAGCCCGAGTGACGTGGGGAAGAAACCCGCAGCTCCGGCCGCCATCGCTTTATCAACCTCCCTGGAGGTATAGAACCATCCCAAGAGGATTACCTTTCGGGTGGGGTGCCGGGCAAGAATCAGGCTGGTTGCCGCCGGTCCTTCCATATCCGGCATCCAATAATCGATCAAGCACACATCCGGTTTTTTCGAGATCGCGCACCAGACCGCGTCGAGGCCTGTTGCTGGACGTTCGAGAAGGCAATTTTGGGCCCCCAACCGTTCCAGCCCGGCTGATAGGGCCTCGGCAAACAACGGCTGAGAGCCCGCCACCATCACGCTGGTCGGTCGCTCCGATCCTCTACCAGCATCTATTCCTCGCTCTGCCTTCCCCGCTCTACTCACCTGGAGAAGTGGACATCCTCTCGGAGTTGCGTACAACTCCTCCTTTTTACGGGGCCCGGCATGACTCTGCCTGCCTCCAACAGTTCAGCCTTCATCCCAATCCCCCGGATCAATCATGGATGGCAAAAACCCTCCTGGTGGCCTGCGCTGTCCGATATGGACGCCGGTCAGCCCTGCAGCCGAGCGCATAAGATGATTTGGCCGGATTTTCAAGCTCAAGAACCGGGTTGATGATGAAAGGAAGCGGAATCGTTGGATAGAGTCGGCCCGAGCAGGTCCCAGGCCAATCGAGGCTCGCAGCGTTCCGGCCACGATAGTGGGGCGGATCGCACGCCTTTCGGCAAATCCATGACCGTCCTGGTTGCGCACCCCCAGCGCTTGCTCGCGGAAGCGATGGGAGCAGCCCTGAACGGGAGGGACGGGATAGACGTGTTGAACGTTTTTCCGAATACCGGAGATGAAGCAGTCGAGAATGCCCAGCGTTTGAAGCCAGCCGTGGCCCTCGTGGACTTCAGGATCGCCGATCCGGATGGACCGGAGACAACCCGGCGTCTGTCGGCGAAAACTCCAAGCTGCAAAGTGATTCTGCTCTCATGGTTCCACGGGATGAAGGAAATTGAAGATGCCCTTGATGCGGGTGCGGTAGGCTTCTTCACGACCTCATTTTCCATCGAAAAAGTGGCCGCCGGTATAAGGCGCGCTGCGGCGGGAGACTCGCCGGTTTTCCTGGAAGAGTTAGAGCGCCACTTCGCTTCGCTCAGCAAGCGATCGGAGAAGGCCGCCAAACTAACAGAGCAATTTGGCCATTTCTCGCCCCGTGAAATGACGGTTCTTTACCTTCTAAGTATGGATTATTCAATCAAGGAGGTCGCCGCCGAAATCCAAATAAGTCCGACCACCGTGAAGACATACATAAAAAGCATGATGCGCAAGACGAACTCATTGTCGCACCAGGAGATTTTGGTCAAGGCCCGCTTCTGCGGGCTGCTACGGACCTGATCCTCGGGCGGTCATGTGGGTGGCTGGAAGTTTCCCTTCACACGCGCCCGATCGTTTCGGAACGAAAGACCCCCTGTCACTCGTCATAACCCAGTACGAGGCTGACTACAAACCTAGCGCCCGGGGTTTGTGCTCTCAACTCTGATGGATCCTCCATGCATATCAACTATTTCCTTGACGATTGCCAGACCGAGTCCAGATCCTCCGTTGAATCTGGAGCGCGACTCTTCGAGGCGGGTAAAGCGATCGAAAATGCCGCTCCCGGCTGCCTAAGGGGATCCCCGGCCCGTCGTCCGCCACGAAACTGCGTTTGGCGCTCGGCGGAGTGCTGAAGTC
The DNA here is from genome assembly GCA_050692975.1 of Actinomycetota bacterium. GTDB lineage: Bacteria > Actinomycetota > CADDZG01 > JAHWKV01 > JAHWKV01 > JBOGWH01. The sequence continues at coordinate 5,051 of JBOGWH010000127.1, forward strand.
TCTGGAGCATTCCGTTCATTGTTTTCGCGAGCCTGCTGATCTCATCTCGGAACTGGAAGAGCTCGCCGATGAGCTGGTGGTCCTGCGGGAAGGCAAAGTCCTGGCCTCGGGGCCGCTTTTGGACCTTCTAAAGGCCAGCGGACTGCAGCCGCGGGTCCGCATCGAGGCGTCCACGGGAACCACAGAGTGCGGCGTCTGGGAGGTCGGCCGGGCCATCGCCGGGGTGAAGGCCGGCAACGGGACGGTTCACCGCATCGTCACCACCGGCGCCACTTTGAGCGGTCTGTACGCCCACCTGCACCAGCCGGAAGACGGCCCGGCCGCCCAGCCCGCTGAGACATAGGCAACGGGACCGGCGCCATTTATTTGCGGACCCCCTCAAACCGTCGATGATCCTGGGGGCCATCCGGCGCTGCCCCCCAGGGGGGAGCTTGCCCATCCGCCGGCCACAACGAGGAATCGCTGCCTTCACCTCGGCCATGGGCATCCAACGGGAGCGTCGCTTAAATCGGTTGAAGGATACGGCCCTTCCGACAACGCCGATTCGGAGACCTTCTCTCCATTGTCTAGCGACTAAATCACCACCCAATAGCGACTAATCCACCACTAAGGGGCGACTAATCCGCCATACTGGAGAATAAATGGCAAATCAAGCACCTTCGAGGCAGTTCCTCCCCCGGCACGCCGAAACGGCCGTGCGAGAGGCCCTGGCCGACACGCGGGTTGTCGTCATAACCGGCCCAAGACAGGCAGGAAAAAGCACCCTCGCCAGGCTGGTTCTTGCCGGAGATAGCCAGGCCAAGCAACTCACCCTTGACGATCAATTGACCCTCAACGCGGCTCGTTCCGATCCGGTTGGATTCGTACGCCACCCGGGAACAATGCTGGTGGATGAAGTTCAGAGGGCGCCGGAATTGTTTCTTGCCATCAAGGCCGCCGTGGACAGGCAGAACAGGCCCGGGCAGTTCCTACTGACGGGCTCTGCCCAGGCTTTGAGCGTTCCGAATCTGGCGGACGCCCTTGTGGGCCGAATGGAACTGGTCACCTTGTGGCCGCTTTCACAAGGAGAGCTGAACGCTCGCAAGGAACGATTCATCCATCAACTTGCTGAGGGGAACTTCAGCTCGAACTCCAGCGCGCTCACCCGCTCCGATTACTTGGATCTCGCCGTGGCCGGCGGGTACCCCGAAGCCGTCCTGAGACCTTCCCGACGAGCTCGCTCCCGATGGTTTGATTCTTATCTTGCGACGATGGTAGGTCGGGAAGTCAAAAATCTCGTGGAAATCGAGCGGCTGTCTGAACTGCCGCGCATTCTTCGCTTGCTGGCTGCGCGCGCCGCCACGATCCTGAATTTACAGGATCTCTCAAACGATGCTCAGATCCCGTCCACGACCCTGCGACGCTATCTGGCCCTGCTGGAGACTACCTTCATGATCCAACGGATCCCCGGGTGGGCGACCAGCCGGACCACTCGGGTCCTGAAAGCGCCGAAGCTCGTAATGGTCGACTCGGGATTGGCTGCTCACCTGACGGATGTCGGCCCCGGTTCTTTCGATCGGCCCGGCGCCAACCCCGGGCCAGTACTGGAAAATTTCGTCCTCATGGAGCTTCGTAAACAACTCGGCTGGAGCGATGTTCGAGCCGACCTTAGGCATTTTCGGACGAAAGAAGGCGTGGAGGTGGACGCGGTCGTTGAGTTTGCCGACGGTCGGGTGGCGGGGGTTGAGGTTAAATCCGGTGCGACGGTTCGGGCTGACGACTTCAAGGGGCTGCGCCTTCTTGCGACAAAAGCCGGCCCGATGTTCACCTGCGGGGTGGTTCTGCATTCGGGCTCAGACGCCGCTTCGTTTGGCGAAAAGCTGTGGGCACTGCCCATCAGCCACTTGTGGCAACCCCCAGACCGCTAGCTTGCGTCTCTTTCAGGATCCCGAGCCGGCAGCCATTCTTGCAAGTGCTCCATGCCATTACACCTTGCGCTAGCGTAAGGCCTAACGCTAGCGCCGTCGGGGTGTCACCGCTGGTGACCACCGGGCCACCCAGAGACATGGCGGTTGCGAGTTACCGGCGGTTGCGCCTCGAACGAAAACTTGGGATTGCAAACGCTGCGATAAGAACCAGCGCCATCCCGGCCAGCGAAACGATCGCAAGCGTCCGGGTCAGGCGCCCCGCCGCAGCCGAGTCCCCCTCGTCGCCGCCGGCCGCCTCTGCCCGCGCACCGGCTGGCGCCGCAAGCTGGATCGTCGGTACATTCCCGGAGGCGGCGGGAGCATCGGGGGGCACCGGCGCCTGGCCCGGGGCCGCAACCGCAGACGCCGTGGAACCTGCAGGGCTCTTGGCCGAGCCTGATCCCTGCTGCGCGCCGGAACCCGACGGGGCCTGCTGGGCGCCCGAACCGGTTTGGGCCGGGGGGCTCGTCCCGCCGGCGGGGACCTGGCCGGGCGGGTTGGGCGCCGGGGCGACCGGCACAACCCGGGCCTTTTCCGAAGGCGGAGCGGGGGGCGGGCCGCCGCAGCCGCCCACCGCCTTGCAGGCATTGACCCTGCCGCCGTCCGACGTCGCCTTCATCCGGTCGATGGCAGCCGAGTAGGAGTAGCCCTGGCTCATCAGAAGGGCTCCCACCCCGGAAACGTGGGGAGCGGCGAAGGAGGTTCCCTGCACCGCGCGGTAGGAAAGGTCCGGCGTGCAGCCGTCGCCGCTGTAGCAGGTCGTCAGTATGCACCTGTGGGCGCTGCACGGATTTCCGGAGTTGCCTCCCGGGGCAAAAATGTCCGCCCCCGAAGAGGAGTACCCCGCCCTTTCATCCCCGGGGCCGGTTGCTCCGACGACGATCACGTTGGCCATCCCCGCATAGAAGGAGTTCAACTGGTCGTTGCCCGCCGCGGCCACAACCAGCGCGCCCCGTTCGGCCGCGTAGCGAAATGCAGCGGCAAACGCGTCGCTGTTGCAGTTGAAGCACAGCAGATCCAACACGATGTTGATCCGGTCGGGGCCGAGCGACAGGTTGATCACCCGGGCGCCGTGGTCGGCGGCGTACTTGATGCCCCGAACGACATCCTCTCCGGAGCCGGTGCCGTCGGAGCCCAATACCCTCACCGACATCAACCCAACCGATGGAGCGACCGGCGCAACCCCAACCGCATTATTTGCCGTGGCGCCGATGATGCCGGCAACCTCGGTCCCGTGGCCGTTGTAGTCTTCGACGTCTCCCCCGCCGCAGGTCTCACCGGTGCAGTTGACCGCGCCCGCCGATTTGCCGGCCAGGTCCGGGTGGCCGAAACGCACCCCGGTGTCCACCACGGCAACGGTAACCCCGGAGCCGGTTGCAATCCCCCACGCGGCCTCGGCCTGAATCTTCTGCCAGCCCCATTGCTGGGGGGAAAGCGGATCGTTGGCCGCCAGGGCCCCCGCTGCGGAGAAAGCCAACAGCGCGACCGCCATCAGAGACAGCGTGGCCCTTCGGACTCTCAAATTTCGAACCCCCCGTCGCAGCAGTACAAGCAAGCCTAACGCGGTCCGGCTAGGTTGCGCCTGAGGACGCCGATCCTCTTGCGCCTGAACCTTCTCGTTTAATTAAGATCTCTGCAAGTATGCCCTTTGCAGGCTCATCCAGATCGTAAGTGGC
>JBOGWH010000128.1:0-1847 GCA_050692975.1 Actinomycetota bacterium
GATCGACGATGCAGCCGATCTCCACCGCCTCCTTGGCTTCCAGGTAGCTCCTGCGGCATCCCTCCAGCCCCGGGTGGGGCCCCCCGACGCCGATCCGCCAGCTGGTGCCCAGATCCGCAAGCAGGGCGTCGCCGACTTCCGAAGCCTTGGGCTGGGCTCTGGGAGGCACACCGAAAAGTGCGATGGTCTGCCCGCCCCTCCGGCCCACCAGAGGGCGCCCCGACGGCGAAACGTCTTCGGTGGTCCGGGCAAGCGCCTCGGTGAGCGCCGCTTCTTCTGAAATGTCGGGGTCCTCGCAGGTAGCGACTATCGCGAAGTGGTGGCGAAGCAGGTCGTAGCCGAAACCGCGGGCGGTCTCGATCATGGCGTCCAGCGACGAGTAGCTGCCCAGGATCAGGTCGCTGAAGAAGTCCCGCCGGGCGACCTCCTCCTTGTTGAGGATGCTGCGCTGCGCCTCGTAGTAATGCTGGGCAACCGCGGATGAGAGGCGGTCGGTGAATCGCATAAGGGCCTCACCGAGGCGAAGGGTTGTATCCATCGGGACGTTGGGAGTATTGCTCAGCTGGCGTCCGAGATGCTCCCACAGGACCCGTCCCACCATCCGGAAGGCCCGCATGACGTCCTCGAGCGGGACCCCCTGCGCCGCCCGCTCCTCGCCGACCACGCCCAAGCGGTGAATCTGCTCCTCCGAAAGCTCCTTGCCTTCGGCCAGCGCTCCGACGAAGGCCGCTACGTTGCGGGCCGCCGCTTTTCGGACCCGCTCCCTTTCCCCGGAGTCGCCGAGAGCCGCATAGCTGGGAATTTCCTGCCAGATCCGCTCGGTTATGGCCTCTGCCGTCTGCGGGACTCCGGCTTGCAGGATCTCCGCAAAAGGGCCCAGTTGAGATCCCGGACCTCCCAAACGGCGTGCCATGTCAATTCAAGGCTACATGGTCGCCGGACCACAAGCCAGCAAGGTTATTTCCACCTGATGCAACCGGGAAGTTTGTCTCCGCGGTCCAAGTCGCCGGGGGCGTTGAGGGGAACCGCCGCGTGGGTCGGCCGGAGCTAGTCCCCGGCGGCCCTTCCCAGGGCCGCTTCGAGGGCCCTTGAAGCCGCTTTGGCCTTTTCCTCATGCTCCCAGCCCTGCATTCCCGCCGACGGGTCCAGCGCCGCAACCACGGTTCGCCCTTCTTGCTCGTAAACGGCCACCGCGCACTGAAGATGGTCGCCAATGTCCAGGCCGGGCAGATCAAGGTCGGGGCTCCCGGTCGCCTGCTGCCATACGGTCATAAACAGGTGGCGCCGCCCGACCCCTTCTCCGAGCTGGACCGGGGGCTTCATCTCCGAAAGGATCGAGAAGCCCTCCGCCCTCAGGCTGACGCGGGCCTTGATGATGGCCTCTTCGAAAGGCAAGTCGAGCTCGGCCGCGAGTCCTGATTCTTCCACCGCATCTATGCTACCGGCATGCAGGCCGCCGACTTGCTGGTGTCCCCGGCGAACTTCTCCGAAGGCGCCGACCTGCCGTTGATAGAGGAGATCGCGGCCCGAGGCTCGCAAAGCTGCCGGCTTCTCGACATTCATGCCGACCCCGACCACAACCGCAGCGTGATCACGTTCGCCGGGCCTCCCGGCGATCTGGCCGACGGGCTGTTTGCCGCCGCAGCGACCGCCGTCGACTTGATAGACATAAGCGCTCACTCCGGGGTGCACCCGCGATTGGGGTCCGTGGATGTTGCGCCGTTCGTCCCATATGCAGACACCCCCATGGCGGTCGCGGTCGGCGCGGCGGTCCCCTTCGCCCGCCGGCTCGTCGACGACCTCGGGTTGCCCTGCTTCCTCTACGGCGCCGCCGGGTCGTGCACCCT
>JBOGWH010000129.1:0-2406 GCA_050692975.1 Actinomycetota bacterium
ATGACTTGAAGGGTCCGCCGGCCGCCGCCGGTCACCCTCCTCAGCCACCCCGAGGCCTTTCTTCCCGCCAGGGTCACCGCCAGCAGCGGGCCGAACATTCCCGCCGCGTAGGCGCCCAGCGTTATCAGCGTTTGCCCGCTGAAGCCGCGGGCGGTAGCGGCAAGTGTGATTCCTGCAAGGATCGGCCCGGCACACGGAGTCCACACGATTCCGAGCGGTAGGCCGGTGGCCAGGCCCGCCAACATGCCGTCGCCTTTGGAAGAGATCTCCGGGACCACCCCGACAAGCCTGCTGACTTTCCCCGAAAAAGCCGACTCCAGTCTCGGGACGACCAGGACAAGACCGAAAACCAGCAGCATTCCGGCCGCCAGCCACTGCAGCAGGTTCAAAGGGAGGCCCAGCCTCCCCAAAATCGCGGCAAGGGTTATCGCGAGGACGAAAAACGAAAGCTCGATTCCCAGTACCAGACCCAGCAGGCGTTTTCGGCCCGATCCTCCCGACAGCGTCAGCAGGGCGGGGAGCACCGGCAGCACGCACGGAGTGAGGACCGACGCCGCCCCGCCCACGGCGGCGACAAGAGCGAGTACTAGCACCGTCTTCCAGTATGCGCTGCGTGAACTCTCTAAGCCGGAGGTCGTGGCTTACTATCACGACGTCTGCAGCCTCAGGCGCTTTAACATCAGCGCGTTGACGGCGACCAGCAGGCTCGACCCGGACATGGAAAGCGCGGCAATCTCCGGCCGCAGAACCAGGCCGAACGCCGGCTCGAACACACCGGCGGCGATCGGAAGCGCCAGAGTGTTGTAACCCACCGCCCAGCCCAGGTTCTGTCGCATCTTGCGCAAGGTGCCCCGGCCGATCCGCAGCGCAATAGCGACGTCGACGGGGTCCGATCTCATCAGGACGACGTCTGCGGTTTCGACGGCCACGTCGGTTCCGGCTCCGATCGCGATACCCATGTCGGCGCGGGCCAGCGCCGGAGCGTCGTTGATCCCGTCGCCCACCATTGCAACCTTCCTGCCCCCGGCCTGCAGACCGGCCACCTTTGCGGCGTTGTCACCGGGAAGGACTTCAGCAATCACGTTATCGATTCCGAGCAAGCCCGCTAGGTTGTGTTCAACGTCGCCCCCGTCACCTGGTCGCCGGGCGATTTGTGGACCGGAAGGCTTTCTCCCGTCACCATCGATTCGTCGAGTTCGCTTTCGCCCTCCTCGACCTCTGCGTCGACGGGGACTTTCGATCCGGGACGGATTAGCAGCAGGTCCCCCATGACGACTTCGGCGGTGGGCACTTCGACCTCCCGGCCGCCCCTAATTCAGGACTTCTCGGCCGATCGGCGACCACAGCAGGATCGGGACCGAGAAAATCGCCGCCACCAGTTAGAAGTGAGTCTTGCCGATCATCCCGGCGCCGACCGTCGAGTTGGTTGCGTTGTCTATCAAGATAAAGCTGCCTGTGTCGCGATTGCGGGCGTAGTCGTCGTAGAAAAGGGGGATCGAGGTCCGGACGGTCACCTTGCCGAGCTCGTTCAGGCCCAGCTCATCCGCGCCGTCGTCGCGGTGAAGTGAGTTCACATCGAGCCGGTACGCAACATCGGTCACGACCGCCTGGGCGGTTCGCGTCGTGTGCTTGATAGAAAAACGGTCCCCGGCCCGGGCGGGCCGTGACTCGCTCATCCAGCAGACGATCGCCTCGAATTCCTGCTCCGTCTGAGGCGGCGGCCCGGCACCGTAAATCATAGAGCCCCGGCTGATGTCGATATCGTCTTCCAGCCGGATTGCCACCGACATAGGCGGGAAGGCCTCGGCGAGCGAGCCGTCCATGGTGTCGATCGAGGCAATGCGCGACCCCAGCCCGGAAGGCAGAACCGTTACGGGGTCGCCCGGTCTCAGGATTCCCCCGGCAACCGTCCCCGCGTAGCTGCGGTAATCGTGAAATTGCTCGCTCATCGGACGGATCACGTACTGAACCGGAAAGCGCCCGTCGACCAGATTGTGGTCCGATGCGATGTCAACGTTCTCCAGAAGTCCCAGCAGGGGTTCCCCGTCGTACCACGCCATGTTTTCGGACCGGGTCACCACGTTGTCGCCCTTGAGCGCCGAGACGGGAACGAACGAAAGGTCGCCCGCGTCCAGCCTTGAGGTGAATTCCTCGAACTCCTTTGAGATCGCATCGAACTCTTCCCGGCTGAAACCGACCAGGTCCATTTTGTTGACGCACAGCACCAGGTGGGGAACCTTCAGCATCGTGGCAAGGATGGCGTGGCGGCGGCTCTGCTCCTGGATCCCCCGCCGGGCGTCGACCAGGATGAGGGCCAGGTCCGCGGTGGATGCTCCGGTGATCATGATTCGGGTGTACTGAACGTGGCCCGGAGTGTCGGCGATGATGAACTTGCGATTCGGCGTC
>JBOGWH010000130.1:0-3670 GCA_050692975.1 Actinomycetota bacterium
TGTACCCGAGCTCTTCCCTGTGTGAAAGGCTCTCGACTTTCACCACGACGCCGTCTGCCTCGAAAGCCACATCGTGCCGGGCCGACTCCCAGCGCTTGCAATATTCGAACACTTCTTCGAGGCCGTCGAAGGCCCTGCTCTGATCCATAACGTTCAGTCCCAGGTCGGAGAGAAAGTCCATCTGCTCCGAATGCCGGCTGAATCTTTGGCCTTCCACCAGCCCCACCCCGTGGCAGATCATCTGGAGGTTTCGCCCGGCGGTAATTCGGGGGTCCTTCTGCCGGAGAGACCCGGCCGCGGCGTTTCTCGGGTTGGCGAACGGGCGGACTCCCCCGGCGGTGATCTCGGCATTGAGCTCCTCGAAGGCCCTGACCGGCATAAAGATCTCCCCCCTGACCTCCAGGAGACCGGGTATCTTCGAGCCTTTCAGCGTTACGGGAATAGACGAAATTGCCTTCACGTTCGCAGTGATGTCTTCGCCCATCCTGCCGTCGCCTCTGGTTGCGGCGCTCTTCAACCTGCCGTTTTCATAGACGACGTTGACGGCAGACCCGTCAACCTTGAGTTCGCAGTAGTAATCGGCTGCGGACCCCAGCAGCCTTTCGACGCGCTTGCCCCAGGCGACCAGTTCCTCGAAGGTAAATGCATTGTCGAGCGACCACATCGGACTCGGATGAGAAACGGGCGCAAACAACTCCGACGCGGGCGGGCCCACGCGCTGCGTCGGTGAGTCGGGGGTTACTAGATCCGGGTTCTTCGCCTCGAGACCGGCGAGTTCACGGACGAGAGCGTCGTACTCGGCATCGGCAATTTCCGGTTCGTCGAGCGTGTAGTAGCGGTACTGATGGTGATTGATGACATCCCGCAGCTCTGCGGCACGAGCGGCGGCCGAGCCGCCGGCGGTCACTGATCGTCTTTCTTGGGGCGCCGCTTGGCCCTGTTCCAGAAGCTCTCCTCGTCCGTCGGAGAGGTGGCTCGCGGACCGTCCTCCTCATCTTCGACCGAGCCGGTTGTGGATCCGGCTTCCGCGGATTCATCATCGGGAAACTCGACCGGCCGACTGGCCGCGAGGCGCTTCAGATAAGACCTCGGATCGTCGTCCTCAAAGATGCGCCGTGCGGGTACCGGTGGCGGTGGCGGCCCGGGAGCAGCCGGAGCCGCCGCAGGCTCGGGCTCTTGCTCGGGCAAGGAGTCGAGGCGGAAGGTCTTGCCCCTTTGCTCCGGCGGCGCTGGGGGCTTGGCTTCCGGTTCGGCCTCGATTATTTCGGCGGGGCCGGGCCTCCGTACCACCGCACTCCTCGCTTGAAGGGGCTCGGAAATCACCCCTGTGGACTCCTCCACCTCTGCATAGGTCTCGCGCAGAGCCGCCAGTACGTCCTCTGCCTGGGAGAACTCCTGACGGAGTGCAAGGGAGTACTTCCTGAAGATGCTGAGCTCGGGCAGCCTTATCCTTCCGGGAGATTCCATAGGATCAGGCTCACCCTCCTTCAGGGACGGCCCCTCTCGATGATCCCGCCGCCGAGCACCTCATCACCCCGGTAGAAAACCGCGGCCTGGCCGGGCGCCGGGCGCCTCACCGGCCTGGGGAAACGAACGAGAGCCCGCGTCCCCTCGATGGCTATTTGCGCCGGCTCCTCGGGCCCGCGATAGCGGGTCATGACTGAAGCGACAAACGCTGTCTCCCGTGGCTCCGGCGCGACGGGACTCACAAGATTTGCCCCGGACAGTGTGATTTCGGTTACCAGCCCTTCGTCCTGAGAGCCGACCACGATCGTGTTGTCTGTAGCCCGCACTTCGGTGACGTACAACGGCAGCCCGTTGCCGATGCCGAGGCCCCGTCGCTGTCCCACCGTGTAATGGCCGAAGCCGCGATGGGTCCCCAGCCGTTCGCCTTCGTGGTCGACGATCGGGCCCGGTCTTGACGCCGCCGGAATCGAATCCGATATGAACGAGTGGGTGTCGCCGGCGGGAACGAAGCACAGGTCCTGGCTTTCCGCCTTTCCCGCGACTCTCAGTCCCAGCGACCGGGCGATATCCCTGATCTCCCCCTTGGAATATTCCCCCACCGGAAAGCGGGCGCAGGCCAGCTCCTGCTGGGTGAGCATGTAGAGAACGTAGCTCTGGTCCTTCCCGGCATCGGAGCCCCTAAACAGCCGTAATCGGCCTTCGCTTTCTGCGATGCGAGCATAGTGGCCGGTCGCCAGCAGGTCGGCCCCCCAAGCTTTGGCCCTATCCATCAGGGCACGAAACTTGACCGAGCGGTTGCACTCAACGCACGGATTTGGAGTCAATCCTGCCGAATATTGCGCCTTGAAATTCGCGATTACGGTGTCGGAGAACCGATCGGCAAAGTTCAGTACGTAAAAGGGGATGTCCAGGACCTGCGCAACCCTTCGAGCATCATCCGCGGCATCGACGGAGCAGCAGCCGCTTTCGTTGTTGGCTGCAGCCCCCTTCCACAGCTTGAGCATTACGCCCGTCACGTCGTAGCCGTCCTGCTTCATAAGGGCGGCTGCTACTGAAGAGTCCACTCCCCCCGACATGGCGACGACGACTTTCCTCTTCATCCCGCCGCCCGGGCCGGCCTGCGGCCGCCGGCCTTTTCTCGCAACCGGTCGACGATCCCGGGGAGCACCGCAAGCAGATGGTCAACATCCCCGTCGGTCGAGCCCCTGCCCAGCGACATCCGCAGGGCCCCCAGTGCAAACGTTCGCGGAACACCCATCGCGGCCAGTACATGCGAAGGGTCCAGGGAGCCCGACGTGCAGGCACTTCCGCTTGAAGCGGCGATTGATTGCTGATCAAGCATGAGCAGCAGGGACTCCCCTTCGAGCCCTCCAAAGCAGATGTTCAACGTCCCGGGGATGCGAGGAGCTTCCCCCCCTATCACCTGAGCGCCCGGAATGCGCACGGAGATCTCGCTCTGCAGGCGATCGCGCATCGCCGCGAGACGCAGCCCCTCCTGCGGCAGTTCGGCCGAGGCTATCTGCGCGGCCTTGCCGAATCCGGCAATGCCGGCGACGTTTGGGGTGCCGGAACGCATGTCACGTTCCTGGCCACCGCCGTGAAGCAGGGCTTCAAGCGGGGTCCGGCGGCGGACGTACAGAGCGCCGGTCCCCTTGGGGCCGCCGAGCTTGTGTGCCGAGAAGGCCGCCATGTCCACGCCGCTTAGTCGTACGTCAACCGGTATCTTGCCCAGCGCCTGGACCGCGTCGGTGTGAACCAGGGCGCGGGACTTCTCCTTGACCAGGGCAACTATCTCCTCGATGGGCTGGATGGTGCCCACCTCATTGTTCACCGTCATGACCGACACGACCAGGGTCTCGGGGCGCAGTGCATCGGCCAGGCGCTCGAGGTCGACGATGCCGTCCGGCCGGACCGGAATAATCGTGACTTCAAACCCCCGCGATGCGAGCCATTCGGCGGAGTGCAGGACCGCATGATGTTCCGCGGCCGCGGTGATTATGTGCCCCGAGTTGCGGCCCGACCGCATTGCCGTACCCTTCAGAGCCAGGTTGTCGGCCTCCGTCCCACCGGCGGTGAAAACGATTTCGGACGGTTGGGCTCCGATCACGTCGGCCAATTGCTCGCGGGCGTCTTCGATGGCCTTCCTGGCATTTCTCCCGGCGGCATAAACACTGGAGGGATTCCCGAAATTGCTCGTCAGCAC
>JBOGWH010000131.1:0-9083 GCA_050692975.1 Actinomycetota bacterium
CCGGTGTGTTCGGGACCTTACCGGATCTCGTCGGGCGACCAGGGGCGCTACCGGCTGGTGAGGGGCCCCGGCGCCCGCGGGGGATATTCGCAGGAAATTACCGTCGTCGATTATCCGTGCGACAACGACGCGTTCGAGGCATTCAAAGCCGGCGCCGTTCAGGTCGCCCCCGTCCCGGAGGCGAGAGTCGAGGAAGCTCAGACCCAGGACGTGTACCAGCGGTCGGCGGGGCTCGACGTGACCCTCCTGTCCTTCGATGTATCCAAACCGGCAACCGCGGACCCGCGGCTGCGCCAGGCAATATCGCTGGCGCTCGACCGCCTGCTGGTGATCGATGCGGCCTACGGCGACAAGCGGCAGCCGGCGGCGGGATGGTTGGGGGATACCGTGGCGGCGGAGACCGCCCCCGCCTGTTCGCAGCACGTGAGGAGAATCGCCGACGCCCCCAAGGCGAAGGAGATTTTCAGCGGAATGAACCTGGACCCGGCAACTGTGGCCCTGCCCCTGATCTTCGACGAGCGCACGGTGGGCAGGTTTGTGCCGCAGGCGATCGCAATCCAGGCCAAGGACGCCCTCGGCATCCAGCTGCAGCCCCAGCCTATGGATCCGGAGGCATTCGAGGAATCGGTTCGAACCAGGGCCAAGCCCGCAATCTGGATACTGAGCGTCCCGGTGAGTCTTCCCACCCCCGACGAGGCCGTGGGCTCCTTATTCCACAGCGGCTCGCCGGGAAACCGGCTCGGCTTCTCATCCCCGGAGATAGATTCGGTCATCGACCGCGCCCGCAAAGCCGCGAGCCGCGAGGAGGCCGCACGGCTGTGGGCCGGCGCCGAAGATGCGGTCTGCGGGCAGATGCCCTCCATCCCCCTTTGGAGGACCGTTCACCACTGGATCACCGACCCGTCCAAAGTGACCGTGGAGGGCTCGGGCCTGGTCGATCTCACGGGGAGCCCGGTCCTCCGCAATGTTCGCCGCGGATAGCAGGATGCCGGCGCGCCGCGCCCCGGCCGCAGCCGCCACAATGTTCGCCGCGGATAGCAGGGCGCTGGGGCGCAGCGCCCTCGCCGCAGCCGCCGGAATGGCGCTGCTCGCGACCGGCTGCGCGCGCGACTCCCGGTTGCTGCCGGAAACGCTGCAGCGATCGCCCGGCCCGACCCCTCTGATCCGGATCGCAATAACCAATCCGCAGTCGATAAGCCCGCTCACCTCGTCGAGTCGCTGGGGGGTGTTCACCGTCAAAACAATCTGCGACACCCTGGTCGGCTTTGATCCCGGGACCGGAACGCTGAAGCCGGCAATTGCCCAGAGCTGGACGATTGCGCCCGACGGCAAGAAAGTGACCTTCAAGATCCGGCCCGGGGTGAAGTTTCACAACCAGAGGGACCTGGTTGCAGCCGACTATGTCTGGTCTCTTTCCCGATTTGCCCACCCGAAGACGGGATCGGCGCAACGCTTCCTGTTCGACAAAGTAGCCGGTTACCAGGAGCTACAGGCCGGAAGGGCCGAGACTCTGGCCGGCGTTTTGGCCCCGGACCCCTCCACTCTGGAGATAAACCTCAGCACGCCTTTTGCCGAGTTTCCGGCGGTGATGGCCCATCCCAATGCTGGGGCGGCGGTCCCGAAAGAGGAAGTGGAAAAGTCGGCAGAGGCCTTCGATGCAAAACCGGTGTGCACCGGTCCCTACGCTCTCGAGGCGCCGTGGAACGCAGGCGATGGGATAAAACTGCAGCAGTTCGCGGGCTACTACGGAGAGAACCAATCCTTCAGCCACGGCGGCCGAGGCCACGCCCGGCGGATCGAAATGGACATCGTTTCCGACGAGGACGAGGCCTACGGCCGCCTGGAAGCCGGCGGGGCCGGCGTCTCCCCGGTGCCGCTGGGGAGGCTGGCCGCAGCCAGGGCGGTCTCCGGCAGGCTGTCATCGGGGCCCAGCGGGCATGTCTCATACATCGGATTGCCGGTCAAGAGAGGTCCCTACGACAACGAGCAGTTCCGCATGGCCCTGGCCCTTGCAATAGACCGCAAGGGAATCGTGGGGGGCCTGCTGGGCAAATCCAGGCAGGTTCCCGGCGGCTTCCTGCCCGCCAGCGCCGGGCGGGCCTCGCAGAATGCATGCGGCGACTCGGTAAAGCCGTCGGCGGATCCGGAGGGGGCGAAAGCCGCTCTCGCCGCCGCAGGCGTCGATCCCGCGGCGACGAAGCCGTCGGTTTACTTCAACAGCGGGGGAGGCCACGAGAAGTGGGTGGAGGCCGTGGCCTCCGGATGGAAGTCGATCCTGGGTATCGAGCCGGCGCTGCAGCCCCGCGAGTGGAATGAGTATCTGAACTACCTGGCCGATCCGGGCCCGGAGGGTCCGTTTCGCCTTGCCTGGGCGGTGAAGTTCCCATCTGCCGAGGCGATGTACGAACCGCTGTTTTCGTCTTCCAGCCTGGACAACTTTTCCCGATTTTCAAGCCCCGAGTTCGACGGTCTGCTGGCAAAGGCCCGCTCCACCGCCGACGATGAGACCCGCGCCCGCATCTACGCCGAGGCGAATGCAGTCCTGTGCAGGCAGATCCCGATCATTCCGATGTGGTTCGGGCTGAACCATATGGCTTTCTCCGGCGACCTCGAGGCGGTCCCGGGAAGCGCCGGCGGGAGGGTCGATGTTTTCGGGGACCCGGTAGTGCGGGATCTGGCATCGTTTCGCTGAGCCCTGGGGGCCTCCGCTCCAGGCTGCCGGTGGCAGTTTTGTTGCTGCTGAGCGCCTGCGGGGTGATCGGTTTGCCGCCGGGGAGCAACAGCGAGGCTCCACTCAGGATTGCGGTTCGCCAGCCTCAGACATTTGATCCCGCGTTGGCCCGCGACCCCGCCGCGGTCCTCGTGGGGCGCCAGGTCTTCCAGCCGCTTGTGCAGTTCCACCCGAAAACGCTGGCCCTTCAGCCGGGGCTGGCGGAAAGCTGGAAGGTGCTGGACGGCGCTTCGCGGTTCACCCTGAAGCTGCGCCGGGGGGCGAGGTTTCACAACGGGCGGCCGGTCGAGGCGGAAGACGTTGTCTATTCCCTCAATCGGCTGGCCTCGTCGTCCACGCGGTCGGACCTGGCTTTCCTGCTTGATGCAGTCGCCGGCTACCGAGAGTACCGGGAGGAGACCGCTTCTTCCCTAGCGGGGATTTCGGCTCCGGATGCATCCACGGTTGAGATCAAGCTGTCGGCGCCCTGGTACGACTTTCTCTACGCGCTGACCCATCCCGCCACAGCGCCCCTGCCCCGGGATCTGGATCCGGCCATTTTGAAAAACTCTCCGGTAGGTTCCGGCCCGTTTCGGGTCGCCGGGCCGGTGGTTGCCGGCGAGGACATCGTGCTCGAACGGTTCGACGGCTTCAGGCCGAAGCCCCTGGTGGAGTCAGTGAGGCTTCTCATCTACGAACCGGGGCAACAGTGGAAGGACTTCGAAAACGGCCTGACCGACATAGCCGAGGTCCCGGTCGGCCGCCTGTCCGCGGCCCGCGGCAAGTACGGTTCCGCCGGATTGTCGCCGGGGGCGGCGGGAGTCTTTCTCGGATTCAATACCGCCAGGGTGCCGGATGTCGCGGTTCGCCGGGCGATCAGCAACGCGATCGATCGCCGTGCGATCGCGACCGACGTCTTCGGAGGGGTCTTGACTCCGGCAAACAGCCTGGTGCCTCCGGGCCTGCCCGGCCACACCCCCGGAGCCTGCGGGCGGCTGTGCGCCTTCGACCCCGCGTCGGGGAAGTCCGTATTCGCGGGCTTCAGGGCGCAGGGGGGCCCCGCTCTAGGACTGGACTACCAGGAGGGCCGGGCTCAGGACAAGCTTGCGGGGACCATTCGATCGCAGCTGGCAGCCGCCGGGCTGGACCTCGAACTTCGGTCGTCTGCGCTTCCCGATTTCTTTAAGGCTCTTCAGGAACGCCGCCAGGACGTCTTCCGTCTGGGGTGGGCCGCGGACTATCCGCTGGCGGAATGGTTTCTTGCTCCCTTGCTCCACAGCGGTTCCCCCGACAACTACGCGGGCTTCTCGGATCCTCAGGTGGACGGGTGGATCGCTCAGGCGCGGTCGGAAGCCGACCGGGTCGAGAAGCTTCGCCTGTACCGCCTCATCGAGAAGAGAGCGCTCGAATCAGCGGCGATCGTCCCCATCGGCTTCCTGCGCAATCACTGGGCCGCGGCCCCCAGGGTCAAGGGTTTTTACGTCGACCCTGTAGGAGGGTTTCAAATGGCCAGGTTTTCTCTCGGATCGGAATGAATCGCTTCCGTGGGAGGGTTTCAAATGGCCAGGTTTTCCCTGGGATCGGAATGAATCGCTTCCGTGGGAGGGTTTCAAATTGCCAGCTTTTCTCTGGGATCCGAATGAATCGTCTGGGTAGGGCGCTTTGCGGCTTCGCCGTGGCTGCAGTTGCGACTGCCTGTAATGGGGTAGCACCGTCGCCACGCCCGCCGTCGCACACGACCTCCTCATCCGCCGCTCCGCCCTCCGGCGAGGTCACGGTGGTCTATCCCGACGAGCCGCCTTCGCTCAACCCGTACCTGTTCGAAGGAGATTCCAGCGCGACCAGAGACCTTCTGCGCCCGGTTCTTCCCACCCTGCTGAACGTCCGCCCGGACATGAAATTCGCGCCCGGGCTTGCCGTAAAGGTGCCCGCCGGCGCCGACGTAACCCGCAACCCCTTCCGCGTGACTTACCGCCTCGACCCCGGGGCGAAGTGGTCGGACGGAAGGCCGGTAACCGCGGACGACGTGCGCTTTACCTGGGAAACGATCAAGGATTCCAGGTGGCCGATAGCCGACCGCACGGGCTACGACCGCTTGACCGATGTCGTGGTCGCCGGTCCGAAGACCGTGCGACTGGAATTCGACGGGTCCTACGGGCCCTGGCGGAACCTGTTTTCTGCGGGGGACTTCATCCTGCCCAAGCACGCTCTCGAGGGCAAAGACTTCTCCCGGGAAATGATCGAAACGATCCCGGTCTCCGGCGGCCCCTACGTGCTGGAAAGCCGAACCCCGGGCCTGGAGCTTGTGTACCGGGCCAATCGCTCATTCAGCAGTTCGACCGTCCGGCCCGCCCGGCTGGACATGGTGAGAGTACTGATAGCCCCCGACACCGAGATCGCGCTGCGCCTGGTTTCTTCCGGGCGGGCATCGGCTCTTGCCGCCACTACCCGGGTGAACCTAGAGCGGCGGATGAGTGCGATAGACCTTGAGATATCCACCCGTTACGGCGCGTCGTGGTGGCAATTGTTCTTCAACCAGTCGAGAAGCACCATGCAGAACCCGTCGGTCCGCCAGGCGATTGTCAGGGGCTTCGACCGTTCCGGGTTCGCCGAGGCCTTCATTCGATCGGACGGCCGCGTGCTGAACGCACCGGCGCCGGGGCGCACCGACTCGTTCGGCCGTTACATGGCGGACCCTGCCGCCGCCCGTTCGCTCGCCCGGGCGGTGGCCGGCAGGAGCCTTACCCTGGTTTCGCCGGGGGGCAACCAAATCGCCGGGCTGCTCGGGGTTTCGTTGCAGAAGCAGCTGGAGGCGGCCGGCCTGGAGCTTCAGATCGTCAGCCCCGATGGCCCCGACTTCTACCGCACCTGGAGACGCGATGGAGACTTCGATATGGGCATCTGGGAGCAGAGGGGTGTCGCGGGGATGTTGCCGTCGGGAGGGTACCGAAGCACCGCCGCAGCACCGGGCGGGGCCAACTACTCCCGCCTCAAGTCGGCCGCCGTCGACACTGCTTTGGAGGCCGCCGACCGGGAGCTTTCCCCGGGCAAGGCCGCCGCAGCCCTGGACGACGTTCTTGCCGCAGAGCTGGCAGTTTTGCCTCTCCTGGAGACCAGATCCTATGTGGCGCACTCTCCTGGTGTTTCCGGGCCCGCTGCCAACGCCGGCGCCGACGGCCCGTTCTGGAACCTTCAGGACTGGAGGCTTACTTAGGCCCTTTTTCGTAGGAGGCCCTTCGCACCGGCCCGGAGCCCGGCGACGAAAGGGTGGAAAGGGGGCCGGCCGTATAATCGAAATCACCAGCGCGGCGGTGTTGGAATAGGTAGACAAGCCAGGTTGAGGGCCTGGTCCCCGCAAGGGGGTGGGGGTTCAAATCCCCCCCGCCGCACTCCTGTCCGGCCTCGATTCGTACCGCGGGGGCTGCGCCGTTTACGCTTAATCAAATGCTAAGGGTGGCTCTGGCGCAGATAAATCCGGTTGTGGGGGACATTGCCGGGAACACCGAAACGATCCGGCGGGCGGTCGGAAAGGCCGCCGCGGCGGGGGCAGGCCTGGTTGCCTTTCCCGAACTGGCCCTCACCGGGTATCCGCCCGAAGACCTTTTATTCAAACAGAGCTTCGTCGAGGACAACGTCCAGGCCCTTCACGAGCTTGCCCGGTCGGTTGAGATTCCCGCGGTCATTGGTTATGTGGAGCCCGAGGGAGACCTCCTGTACAACGCCGCGGCAATAGTCTCGGATGGCCGGGTCCTGGGGACCTATCGCAAGCATCACCTGCCGAACTATGGGGTCTTCGACGAGCGCCGGTATTTCCACCCAGGCGACAGCGTCCTCATCCTCGACGCCGGGGGAGTGCCCTTAGGGGTGACCATCTGCGAGGACCTGTGGGACGAGGGCGGCCCGCATGCGGTATGCGCGGCGGCGGGGGCTCGCTGGATCCTAAACATCAACGCCTCGCCCTACCACCGGGGAAAGGGAAAGGAGCGGATGGCGCTGATCGCTCGCAGGGCAAAGGAACTGGGAACCGGGTTTCTGTACGTCAACATGGTCGGAGGCCAGGACGAGCTGGTCTTCGACGGCCAGTCGGTGGTCGTCGGCCCCGGCGGGGACCTGATCTGCCGGGCGGTCCAGTTTCAGGACGACCTGCTGCTGGCCGACATCCCCGAAATGGGCCCGGCTGAGACCACTGACGGCCTTCGGGAGCCGGCCAAGCGGGACGGCCTTCCGGGGCCGACCACGCGTGACGGCCTTCCGGAGCCTGTCAGGTATGTAGAAGTCCCGGCACCGCGAGCTTCCGGCGAGAGCGGTGCTGCCCGTATCTCTACGGAACTGGGGGAAGTTGCCGAGGTTTACGAAGCCCTGGTTCTGGGCGTTAGGGACTACCTGGGCAAAAACGGCTTTTCCCGGGCACTGGTGGGGATCTCCGGCGGCATCGACTCCGCCCTGACGGCGACCATCGCGGTCGACGCGCTGGGGCGGCGCAACGTGCTCGGGGTGTGCAACCCCGGGCCGTATACATCCCAGCGCACCATCGACTATTCGCGGATGCTGGCCGGCAACCTGGGCATCAAGCTCGAGGTAATTCCCATCGGGGACGCGTTTGAGGTGATGCGCCGCGCGCTGGAACCGATCTTCCAGGACGGCGATGCGGGGCTTGCCGAAGAGAACCTTCAGGCCCGCATCCGCGGGACTCTGTGGATGGCGATCTCGAATCAGAGCGCCCGCATCGTGCTTTCAACCGGGAACAAGTCCGAGCTGGCGGTGGGGTACGCAACCCTGTACGGAGACATGGCCGGCGGCTTTGCCGTGCTCAAAGACGTGCCCAAGACGCTGGTCTACAGCCTGGCCATCTGGCGGAATACCGCCCAGCGGCTGATCCCCCTGGAGATCCTCGACCGGCCCCCCACCGCCGAGCTGCGCCCGGACCAGCTCGATACCGATTCGCTGCCTCCCTACCACGTTCTGGACCCGATACTGGAGGCGTACATCTCCGACGACCTCCCGCCGGAAAAGATCGCAGATCTCGGCTTCGACCGGGCGACCGTGGACAGGGTCGTGGCGATGGTGGACCGGGCGGAATACAAGCGCCGCCAGGCGGCTCCGGGAATCAAGGTGACCGACCGCGCCTTCGGACGCGACCGGCGCCTGCCCATTACGAATCAGTACAAGCACGGAGTGGCGCACTAGGTAGACTGTCCGCTTACGTGACTCGCAATCTGTATGGCTGATAAGCCCCCCCGTAAGAAACCTGCGCCGAGGAAAGCCGCGGCGAGCACGGCCGCGCCCACAGCAAAACCGCCGGCAAAACCCAAGGCCAGTCCTGGGGCTGCTTCGGGCAGAAAGCCGGTCAAGCCACCGGCAAAACCCAAGGCCAAGACCCGGGCCGCTGAGGGCAGGCAGCCGGCTAAGAAATCTCCCGCTAAGAAGGCGCCTGCCAAGAAAGCGCCGGCTAAGAAATCTTCGGCTAAAGCCAAGCCGGCCGGAAAGAAAACGTCCGGCAAGCCCACGACAGCCCGCAAGCCCGCAACAGCACCACAACCCTCCGCACAAGAGGCGTCGGCCGACGAACAGGCCCCTTCGGAAGAGCAGCCTGCCTACGATGTGCCGGCCGCCTGGGCCGCCCAGTCGTCGCCTTCTTCCTGGGAAAGCTCCGGTGGTGGCAAGCCGCCCGGTCTCGGGGGCTACGGGGGGACGTCCGAGCCCCAGACGCAAAAGGAGATGGCGCGCCATCTGATCGAAACCCACCAGAGCTTCAGCCTGGAGAAGAGGCTCATCGAGAAGTGGAAAGCGCGCAAAGCCCGCAAGAAGTAAAACCCTGCAAATAAAAGAGGCCCCCGAAAGGGCCCCCTTTTGATGTCTGTGCTTTTTTAGATGTCGTAGTACATGTAGAACTCGTACGGGTGGGGACGCAGGGCTAGCTGGTCGACCTCGTTCTCCCGCTTGAACTCGATCCAGGTCTCGATCAGGTCCTCGCTGAACACGCCTCCCTGGAGCAGGAAGTCGTGATCTTTATCGAGGGCATCGAGAGCCTCGGACAGCGAGCCGGGGACCGTCGGGACCTGGGCCGCCTCGTCGGCGCCCATCTCGTACAGGTCCCGCTGCATCGGCTCCGGCGGCTCCATGTTCTGCTTGATGCCGTCGAGCCCAGCCATGAGCATCGCTGAGAACGCCAGGTACGGGTTGCACGAAGCGTCGGGGCAGCGAAACTCGATCCGCTTGGCCTTCGGCGAGGTCGAGTACAGCGGGATCCGCACCGCCGCCGAGCGGTTGCGCTGTGAGTACACCAGGTTCACCGGAGCCTCGAAGCCCGGGACCAACCTGCGGTAGGAGTTGGTGGTCGGGGCCACAAGCGCCAGCAGGGCCGGGGCGTGAT
>JBOGWH010000132.1:0-1990 GCA_050692975.1 Actinomycetota bacterium
GGCGATTTCGGGAATTACGACATGGCGACTGGCCGGGGCTGACAGCAAGTACGCCGTTCTGCGATACGAGGCGGCAGGAGGCCTAAATGCCGTTTTCGGATACGGAAATCCGGTCGTCGGTCAGGCCGCGTACTTGAACGCAGGGAGATCGATTACCGACTTCGGGGGCAAGGATGCAGCAAACGGTGTACTGGTCACGCCCGACGGCCGGACGATCGCCGCCGGATGCGGGGGCAGTACTCTTTACCCGAATCTTGAAGAGATTGTGTCCGAAGATGCGGGAGACTTCACGTTCAGCCGATACGACTCCAGCGGGCTTCCTCTGCCCACGACGGCTGAACTTCCTCCGCCCGTCGGAACCGGAACGCTACCTCCCAGCGCGAATTCCGTCCGCGGCCAGTGGACGACAGACTTTGCGGAGCCCCTTGAGTTCCGGGAGAACGAATGCGCCCGCGGCCTGGCCCTGTCGGGCAGCAAAATCGTGGCTGCAGGCAAGACGTCGTCCGGAGATGACTTCGCTGTCGTGCGCCAGTCGACCTTGTAGGCCAACCGGACCGCTGGAGTCCCTGCTCCTCCCCATCATTGGTTGAGTCCACCTCAGTCTTCCGGTCGCAACCTTGAAAGCGGCCCTCATCCCCGCAATCAGCCGGGGGTTCTCCGCCGCCCGGCCGTTCTGCTGGCAATCGTCTCGCTTTTGTCCCTTGTGGTCCGGGGACTTTGGATCTCGACACCAAATGCTCTTATTTTTGACGAAAACTACTATGTCAACGCCGCGCGGAGAATTGCTGGGATCTCCGTACCCCTAGGGCAGGCTTACGCCGGATTCCCCAAGGGACTCGACCCAAATGTGGTCCACCCGCCCTTAGCCAAGGTCCTGATGTCCTTCAGCATCCGGCTTCTTGGCGACAACCCCCTGGGCTGGAGGATCCCTAGTCTGGTCTTCGGCTCCCTGGCGTTGCTCGCGATGTACTGGCTGGCCAAAGCTGCAGGAGCGAGCAGGCTTGTCGCCGTTGGGGCTGCAGGAATCATGTCCCTGGACAATCTCTTTGTTGTCCATGGCCGGATTGCCACCCTCGATATCTTCGTACTCGTATTCATGATGGCCGCCGCGGCCTTATATCTGCGGGGTCGGTGGGGCTGGGCCGGGATCATTCTCGGCTTGGGCGCAGCCACCAAGCTGGTCGCATTTTTCCTCCTGCCGATGCTGCTGCTCTACGAATTGATGAACCGCTTCATCCAGCCACACCGGAGCGCAGGTGGCGAAATCCAGCGGGGCGAGCAACCTTCGTATTCACCGTCCTTCCAAGGACAGGTAGCGGTGGGGGCGTGCGCCGTTGTAGCGGCCGTGAGCTTTCTCGCAACAATGACCATCCTGGACTCCGCATACACAACCTTCGACAGCCCCCTTTCGCACCTATCTTCGATGGTGGGCGAACAGAAGCAACTCAAGAAGGGAGATCACGGCTACAAGCCTGTGGCCGAGGGGGCCGACCTTGCGGCGACGTCAACGCCGTGGGCGTGGCTTGCAAATCGGAAGCGATTCGGCTACTTCAGCAGGTCGACCGGAACGCCGAGAATCGCCTTCGCTGCCGCAGTAAATCCGTTTGTGATCTGGCTTGCAATTCCCGCCTTGGCCCTCTCCCTCCTCAAGGCTATTAAAACGCAAGCGAGGCCCCCCATCATGGCCACCGCCTGGTTTGTGGGTGGCTTCATTCCCTTCGTCGCCCTTGATGCCGCCGGCAGGATCGGTTATCTCTACTACGTACTGATCCTGCTGCCCGCGGTGTACCTGAGCATCGCGTGGCTGTTTTCATCAGCAATTCCCCGCAAGTTCCGAATTGTGTATGCGTTGGCATTGTTCGCCGGCTTCGCTGCTCTCTACCCGTTTAGAATTACCTAGATTCTCAACCCGGCCCGGGCCAGCCGGGGCTGCGAAAACCCAAAACTCAAGCAGTCATGCCCGTAAGATCGGCGGCCGGATCTCCATCTC
>JBOGWH010000133.1:0-1448 GCA_050692975.1 Actinomycetota bacterium
GGGCCGAACCCATGGCCTCGAAACCGAACATCTTCGGCGCCGATGAAATGATGCCGTCCGCCTTGTATTCGCAGTACCCCTTCCAGTAAGAGGTGATGTTGCCGGCGTTGCCCACCGGGATGAAGTGGTAATCGGGGGCCGTGCCGAGCACATCGCAGATCTCAAACGCCCCGGTCTTTTGACCCTCGATACGAAACGGATTGGTCGAGTTGACGACGGTTACCGGATAGGTGCCCTCCAGTTTGCGGGTTACCGAAAGGGCCTGGTCGAAGTTTCCCTTGACCTCGAGAACCTGGGCGCCGTGGATAAGCGTCTGGGCCAGTTTGCCGAGGGCCACTTTCCCGGAAGGCACCAGAACCACGCACTTGATCCCCGCCCGCGTGGCGTAGGCCGCGGCCGAAGCCGATGTGTTCCCGGTTGACGCGCAGACGACCGCCTGGGCCCCCGCCTCGACCGCCTTGGTGATCGCCATCGTCATGCCGCGGTCCTTGAAGGACCCGGTCGGATTGGCGCCTTCGTACTTCAGATAGACCTCAACTCCCGTCCTGGTGGACAGCCGGGGAGAATGGATTAACGGAGTGCCGCCCTCCCCCAGGGTAACGATCTCGGTGCCGTCGGCAACGGGAAGTCTCGACCGGTACTGGGCGATGATCCCGCTGCGCACTCCCTATTCCTCGCCGGGTGCGAGCACGCGCATCGCCGAGGCCACCTGGTCGACGACGTCCAGCTTGCCGAGGGCGGCGAGGAGCGACTGGAAGTTTCGCTCGATCGACCGGTGGGTCACCATCACCAGCCGCGCTTCGGCCCCGAAGCCCTCCTGCCAGACGCTCCGTATACTCACGTCGTTGTCGGCGAAGGCCTGCGCCACCTTCGCGAGCACTCCCGGACGATCCGCCACCTCGAGCAGGATGTAGTACTGGCCGTCGGTCTCGTCCATGGGGCGGATGCGGGCGGCCTCGTGGTAACAGGTGCAGCCGGTGCCCCGCCCGCCGGTCAGGATGTTGCGGGCGACCGCCACGACATCGCCGACAACCGCCGTGCTCGTCGGCGGCCCCCCTGCCCCCCTGCCGTAAAACATGAGCTCGCCGACGTGGGGTCCCTCGACGAAGATCGCGTTGAGGTTCTCGCGCACCGAAGCCAGCGGGTGGCTCTCGGGAATCATGGCCGGGTGGACCCGCACGGCTATCTGCCCGTCGACTCTTTCCGCGACCGCCAGCAGCTTGACTGCGTAACCCATCCGGTGCGCAAAGGAGATGTCCCGGGCGGTAACGTGCGTGATCCCCTCCCGGTAGACGTCTCCGGCAACCACCCGGGCGTTGAAAACGATGCTCGCGATGATCGAGAGCTTCGCCGCTGGGTCAAACCCCTCGATGTCGGCAGTGGGATCCAGCTCGGAGAAGCCGAGCCGTTCGGCCTCGGCCAGGGCTTCTCCAAACTCCAGGCCGGCC
>JBOGWH010000134.1:0-2326 GCA_050692975.1 Actinomycetota bacterium
GCATCCCAGCAGACCACCGCCAGCAGCCCGCCGGGGCCGTGCTCGGCCTGGGCGATCAGGTCCAGGGCAACCAGCCCGGGGTCCGCCGAGGAGTCGGCGACGATGACTATCTCGCTCGGGCCGGCGATTGATTCGATCCCCACCTCGCCGGCGACTTGCTTCTTCGCTTCCGCAACATAGGCGTTTCCCGGTCCTACGATGACGTCGGCGGGCTTGATGGTTTCGGTTCCGTATGCCATCGCCGCGATCGCCTGAGCGCCCCCGATGCAGTAAACCTCGTCCACCGCGCAAAGCCCCGCCGCCGCGAGGGTCGCCGGGGCCACCTTGCCGTCCTTGCCGGGCGGGACGCACATGACTATTTCCTTAACCCCGGCCACCCTTGCCGGCATGGCGGTCATGAGTACTGTGGAGGGATAGCTGGCCCGCCCGCCCGGAACATAGATCCCGGCACGGTTGACGGGATTTATGTACTCGCCCACAATTCCCCCGGCCACCTCCGCCTCCCAGGGCCTGAGGCGCTGGTGCTCGGCCACCGTTCGGATGTTTTCGGCCGTAGCCTCCATCGCGTTCATCACGGCATCATCGACGGCAGCGGCTGCGGCATCGATCTCGTCGTCGCTTACCCGCAGCGAATCGATGCCGACTCCGTCGAGCTCCTGGGTTAGTTTGCGCAGGGCGTCGTCCCCCCCGGCGCGGACCCGGTCGATAATCCCGGCGACTCCTTCTGCCACGTCGTCGGCCGCGTTAGGCCGCGGGATCTCGGCCATGGGGTCTGCGGCGAGGTCGACGAGTCTCATAAGCGCTTCGAGTCTAAATCACCCCGCCGAAAGCACCCCCTTAGGCTCTATTCGCGCGGAGCGTCCTTGCCGCACCCGCGGCATACCAGCGAGCCCAGGACGATCGACAACCTGGTGCTTCCGCAAAACCGGCACCGGTCGGCGCCGGTCGCCCAGGACGGGTCTTTCTTCTGGCAATCCGGACAAATGAGGACCTGCTCGCCCTTCAGGACCATGCGACCCCACGGCGAGGCGCCCTTGACCGGGTCGGTTTGGATCCGGCCGCAGATGTTACAGCCCATAGTTGTGCAAAGGAAAGCCGAGTTTACTCGACCAGGATCCCCGGCAGGACCGAGCGTATCTCCGCAAAAAGACCGCTGCGCTGCTCGACTCCGATACCGCCTCCGAGCCGCAGCACCGTGCCGTTGGATTTCGATGTCGCGAGGTGCAGCAGGACCGGCGACGGCCCCGGATGCGACGCCAGGACGACCTTCAGTTTCTCGATGCGGTCGGGCGTGCAGTCGACCGCCGGCATCTTGATGCGCAGCGGCGAGACCCCCTCGGATAGGTCCGGACGCCACACCTTGTTGGCGGCCAGGGTCACATGGTCGTCGCGGACATCGACCCTGCCCTTGATCAGCACGATCGTGTCGTTGTCGAGAAGCTCGGCCGGTGTTTCCTGCACCAACCGCGGCCAAAAGTTGATCTCAACACCGGTCTTCATGTCCTCCAGGACCCCGTTGAACCAGACCTCGCCCTTTTTGGTGAGCTTGCGAGTCATGCGGGTGAGGATGCCGCCGACCGTCTTCACCGATCCATCCGGGGCATCGGAGAGGTCGAGGATCTCGCAGTCCGACTGGAAGCGAAGCGCAGCTTCGATCCCAGCCAGCGGATGCTCGGAGACGTAGAAGCCGAGCATCTCCTTCTCGGCCCGTAAAAGGTCGTGTTTGCCGATCTCCACGCCGCCGAGGGAGGGCTGGAAGGTGTGAACATGCTCTGCTCCGGTCCCGGGGGCCTTCTGGCCGGCGAAAAGCGAGAACTGGCCGGCGTCTTCGGCGCGGCGCTCGCCCAGCACCGCTTCGATCATCCGGTACGCCTGCTCCGAGATGCACAGCGCGGCCGGGTTCTTGGGATCGGGAGCCAGCAGTGCCTCCCGCTGCACGCCCAGCTCGTCAAATGCGCCGGCTTTGGCGAGAGATTCCACGACCTTCTTGTTCAGGCAGGCGGCATCTGCCTTGCGGCAGTAATCCGAGAATGATTCGTAATCCCCCTTCTTGCGCCGCGCTTCGATGATCCGTTCCGCAGCCCCCTCCCCGACGTTGCGAATCGCCGAGAGGCCGAACAGGATCTGTTCTCCGCGCGGAGTGAAGTTGAGCCCCGAGCTGTTGAGGTTGGGGGGAAGGACCTTGATCCCCAGCGTCCGGCACTCGGCAAGATAACACGGCAGGCGGTCCTGGTTGTCCTTGACTGAGGTCAGAAGCGCCGCCATGTACTCGACCGGGTAGTGGGCTTTAAGCCATGCGGTCTGGTAGGCGATCAGGGCGTAGCCG
>JBOGWH010000135.1:0-2199 GCA_050692975.1 Actinomycetota bacterium
TTCGTCTGGGCATCGCCGCCCCAGTGGTCGAAGACCGACCTTCGGTACACGAAGAATTCCGGCGCGTAGTAAAGGGGCATCACCGGCAGGTCCTGCGAGACGATCTGCTGCATCCGGGCGATCAGCCTCTTGCGCTCGGCCTCGTCGAGGGTGACCAGCTGCTTTTCCGCAAGATCGTCGAACTCGGGGTTCGTCCACCCCAGTGAGTGGAAGATACCCGGGCCCTGGGTCTGCGACGCCAGCAGCGTGCGCAGGTAGTCGGGGTCGCGATCCAGCCCGCCGAAAAACTGCAGCGCCATCTCGAACTTCTTCAGCTCCCCTCCCCCCACCGCCCGGAACAGGTCGGAGGGCACGAACTCGATGGCGATGCCGACATCTCTTAGAGACTGCCGCACGACGATCGCGGCCGGCTCCAGTTCCGGGAAGGTCAGCAGCCTAACCCTCAGGTCCTTGCCGTCGGGGGTCCGGCGCAGGCTGTTGGCGCCTCCCTTGCGCCTGTAACCGGCTTCGTCGAGCAGGGCGTTGGCCTCCCGGACGCTGAATGGGTACTGCTCGACCCCCTCGGCGCTGTAGTAGGGGTGTCCCTCGGGGATGAAGCCGGCGTTGCCCGGCAGGCCCGATCCCAGCAGGCGGCGGACCATAGCGGGCCGGTTGATGGCCAGCACGCAGGCCTTGCGGAACTTCGCAT
This sequence comes from Actinomycetota bacterium, assembly GCA_050692975.1. Lineage (GTDB taxonomy): Bacteria > Actinomycetota > CADDZG01 > JAHWKV01 > JAHWKV01 > JBOGWH01. Next base: position 689 of record JBOGWH010000135.1, read on the forward strand.
CTGAGGTCGCGCCGGTCCAGGGTCCAGGTTTCAGGTTCCACAGGAGCGCCGCGAAGAAGTCGGGGTCGCTGCGCTCGATCCCGTACTCGGGATCATTGCGAAACGGGCTGAGCGCGTCGCGGGTCGTCGCCCCCACCTGGGGGCCGCCGCCGTCGATCTCTTTGCCTTGAAGCGCGATGAGCTCCTCGTCCACGGGGCGGTACTCGAGCTTCTTCATGAAGGGCTTGCCGAGGTAGAAGTCGTCGTTTGCCACAAACGAGGCGGCGCCGGTGGTCAGGTTCGACTTCTCAATCCGGAAGGGACCGGATCCGACCAGCAAAGCCGGGTCGTCGGCCTCGAGGGGATCCTTGACGGCCGACCACACGTGTTTGGGGACGATCGGAAATGCCGCTGCGGTTTCCTCCAGAAAGTTGGCGGCGGGCTTCTCCAGGCGGAAGACGACGGTCCGGGGCCCCGAGGCTGTTACCCTCTGGACGAAGTTGGGGTGGAAAAGAACGGTCGGCGACAGGTTCTCCTCGACCGACCTGAAGTAGTCGACGCTGAAGATCACGTCGTCGGCGGTGACGGGACGGCCGTCGTGCCATTTGGCGTTTTCGCGCAGCTCGAAGGTATAAGTTAGCCCGTCGGGAGAGCGGTCGAAACGGGATGCCAGCCAGGGCTGAACGACCTCTTTGGAGTCCTCCAGCAGCAGGGTGTCGTAAAGCAGGATCAGGCTGCTGTAGGTTCCCGGGCCGTAGGTAAAAGGCGAGAGGAACCCGCCCTCCTGGGCACCCAGGCGCACCGTCGGGCGGGCCGCCGGCACGCTGAGATCGCTCGGCGGCGGCGGGGGGCCCGTCTTTTTGGTATCGCCGGGCCCACCGCGGTTGCAGGCCTCCAGGGCCAGGCCCCCGGCGGCTGCGAGCCCGAGCTGAATGAACCGGCGTCTGTCGATCATCGTCTTTTCCAAGGACTTCCCCTTTTCTTGAGGGCCGGCAGAAGCCTGCTCACCGGCGGTTTCCCGACTCCCGCAAACACTAGGCCAAATGCCGGCAGAAAACATCCGTCAATTCGACCTATTTCGCCGCGGGCACAGGCGGGGTTTCGCCTTTTGCGGTGCACTGCCCCACGGCCCCGCTCCGGGGTTAGGGAGCGGCGCCGGAGACCAGGTTGTGGACGTGGGTAAGGTGGACTCGCCCGGACTCGTCGGTGAACGGGGCCAGCGACTTCCTCACCGCATCGAGAACCCTGCCGATCCCCTCGATGGAGATCTGCTCCTTGACCGCGGGGTCCATGTCCAGCTGGAAGCCGACGAACTCGTCGGCGCTGTCGAAGTTGTGGGAGGTCGGCAGCACCTCGACGTGAACGTCACGGAAGCCGGCTTCGGCCATGGCTATGCCCAGCATGGCGGGTTCGGCAAACTGAAAGGGATTCGCCGCCTTGCCGGGCGCCGGCCGCTTGCTTTCCAGCGGCGCCCCAGACGCATCGCTCTCCTTCGACAGGGCGGCCTGCCCGATCATTACCGACGGAGTCTT
>JBOGWH010000136.1:0-1686 GCA_050692975.1 Actinomycetota bacterium
AAGCCTGCCGAACGCAGGCGCTTGATCCGGTTCTCATGCATGCGCCGCATGAGGGACTTCACGGCCAGAGCCCCCTCCCGCAGCGCCGCCGGGAGGGACTTCACGGCCAGATCCCCCTCCCGCAGCGGTGCCGGCTTAAACGACCCGGCTGCCAGGATCGTAAAGGATTCGGCAATACGGAGTTTGGCCGGTAAAGGATTTGGCTATTTTTCAGCTAACATGATTAAGTCTTTATCTAAACGGGGGCTTCGCAAATGACATTCGGCCAACTCAGAACGTTCCTGGAAGTAGCACGGCAGGGCTCCATCCGCGGGGCGGCGGCGATGCTCATGGTCAGCGAGCCCTCGGTTTCGGCCGCCGTGGCGGCGCTCAGCAAGGACATAGGCGCCGAACTGCTGCAGCGGGAAGGCCGGGGAATCCGCCTCACGGGCGCCGGGCGCGAACTCGTGAAGTACGCCTCCGAGATTCTCGGGCTGGCCGATCAGGCCGCTCGGCGGGTGCAGGAAGCTGCGGGCAAGAAGGGCCGGCTCCACCTCGCTGCCGCGACCACGGCCGGCGAATATGTGCTCCCACCACTTCTGAAGCTTTTCCGCCGGAAGCACCCCGAGGTGCATATATGGATGGAGGTGGGCAATCGCGTCTCCACCTTCGAGCACCTGCACTCCAGGGAGGCCGACCTGGCGATCGGAGGGCGCCCGCCCCCCGACACCAAGATTGTGGGGGAATCCTTTCTCGACAACCAGCTGTTTGTGGTCGGCGCCCCCGATCACCCGCTCGCCTCCGAGGAATCGGTGCCACCTGAGATGCTCGCGGGAGAAACCTGGCTCATCCGGGAGCCGGGCTCGGGCACGAGGCAAGCTTTGCAGGAGTTCTTCCGCTCGCTGTCGGTGGAATCGGCTGCGACGATGGAACTGGGCAGCAACGGCGCGGTTAAGCAGGCGGCGATAGCGGGGCTGGGCATCACCCTTATGTCCGCCTACGCGGTGGCTGCCGAAGTGGCGTCGGGAACCCTGAGTCGCATCCGGGTCCCGGGAACGCCGCTGAAAAGGGCCTGGTACGTGAACTACCTGCGGGACGATCCTCCATCCGGAAGCGTCTCCGACTTCCTGGACCTCATTCGTTCGCCGCAGGCCCGCAGAGACGTCGACGATCTCTTCGGCCTGAACAAGCTCGGCACGACTCTGGAGCCCGCCTGATGGCCGGCGACGAGAGCAGGCTCGACCGGGAACTCATCGAGCTGCTCAACGAGCTTCGGGTAGCTCTGCCGGGCGTCCAGGTCCTGTTCGCATTCTTGCTGACGGTCCCCTTCTCCCAGCGCTTCGAAAAGTTGACGATGGGCTACCGATGGGTTCTGTTCTCAGCCCTGGCTTCTGCAGCCCTTTCGTCTCTGCTTTTGATTGCTCCCAGCGCGCACCATCGCCTCCGCTTCCGCGAGCACGACAAGAAGTACGTGCTGCGGACCGCCAACCGGCTGGCCATCGCAGGCACGGTTTTTCTGGCATTGGCCATGACGCTGGTCGTATACCTGACCACTGCGCTGGTAATTGGGCCCGGCGCCGCCCCCGCGGCTGCCGCAATCACGGGCGGGCTTTTTGTCTGGATTTGGTACGGGATCCCCTTGACGAGAAGCCTGCGAAAAGGTGGATAGAGCCGGGCAGGAGTTCCGCCTTTTGAGCGGTCCTGCCC
>JBOGWH010000137.1:0-1704 GCA_050692975.1 Actinomycetota bacterium
GGCCACGCCCGGGAAAGCGAAGTGAAGATCAACCCTCTTGTCGTAGAGCTCGGAGAGGTACCGGGAGACCAGCGGGACCCGGCTGGAGGGATCCGGCGTGTTGAGCCAGGCCACGAAGGCCTGCGGGTCATCCCGGTTGAACGGGCGGGGCGGTGGATCGGAGGGGCCCCGGAAGGCCGATGCAAGCGCCTTTTTGTAGACCGCACGGATACGGTCGTCGGCCGGAACACCCGGCGCCACCTCTTCGAAACCGTAGGGTTCTGCGGAATTGAGAGAAAGCCCTTGACCCTCCAGCTCGGCGGCATACCGGCGGGTAAGGTCGGCCAGGTCCGGCCTTTCACTTAGCAGCAGCCGGGGCTTCTTTCCCTGCGGCCCGAGCAGGTGCGGCTTGGCCGGATCAAATCCGTCGAAGTGAAAGGTCCGCAGCGGGGTACCGCCGACCGCGTAGCCGTCGGCCCGCCGATCGACCGGGCGCTCCCAGAGATTCCAGAAAGAAACGGCCACTCCCCGGTCGCCAAGGACCTGCGCCGGGAAGTACGCCGGCATCATCTCCAGAAGCCGGCCCGCCGCAAGAGGCCTGGACGCCTGCACGAGAGCCTGCAGACCGGTATTGGCCGACCACCACTCCAGCAGGGCTCCGGCGTCGGGGCCGACGCCGACAAAACCTTCGTCGAAGATCCCCCTTTCCGCCAGCGCTGCTGCGTCGGGGTCGGCGCCGTCCGATGGAAGCGGGGCGATAGTTCTCGGCGCGAGCAGGATCCCTGACTCCTTCGCCAGGTGCTCGAGATCGTCGAGCCCGGCAAAGATCCACGTGTCGTCGGAAAAGTAAAGGACCGATGCTCCCTCAGAGGCGATCTGGCTGCCAAGCAGGCGGGGAATCAGGGCAGACTTCAGCTCCTCGCCGGTGCAAACCAGGGCCAGGTCTGCAATTTCGGCGTCGGAAAAGCCGATCTCTTGGGGCGTCAGCTCAACAAGACCCTGATTGTTATCGGAGCGTTCTTTTCCGTCGATGACCAGCATCGAAAACGAAGCTCCCGGATGGTGCCGAAGAAATGACTCGGCGAGGACCCTCGCATACGCAAGCCGGGAACGGACGGTGACGGCACAGGCGTTCAAGTGAAGCTAATCACTCCGCAGGAGAGCAATGTATGCCAAGATCTATCGGAAGTTGAGAGTTCATACCGGCGTGGTCCCCCAATGACCGTTGACGTTTCCATAATCGTAGTCAACTTTAACGGCAAGCAGTTTCTTGATGACTGTTTGGGTTCCTTATTCAGCCAGACGTATCCCGCCGACCGGATCGAAGTCGTGGTCGTGGACAACGGCTCCTCAGACGGTTCGGTTGAGCATCTGAAGCAGAACTGGCCTCAGGCTGTCGTTGCGCCGCTCAAGGAGAATCTCGGTTTTGCCGGGGGGGTCAATGAGGGCGTACGGCGCGCGGGAGGGCAGTGGATCGCTCTGATCAACAACGATGCCAGGGCCGATCCCCAGTGGGTCGATCGTGGGCTGGAGGCCTTCAACAAGAGCAGCAACGTCGGCATGGTCGGCTCCAAGATCCTCAGCCTGGACGGTAATTTCATCGATTACGCCGGAGGAACCCTTTCGTTTTACGGCCATGGATTCAAAATCGGGGTCGACGAAAAAGACTTCGGGCAGTACGACCGGGGCGGAGAGACGCTTTTTGCCTCGGGGTGCGCCCTGTTT
>JBOGWH010000138.1:0-1879 GCA_050692975.1 Actinomycetota bacterium
TCTCGGACCTGGCCGGAGCGGAATTCCATACCCTGGCATCGGATATCACCCGGCTGGGCGGAATCCCCGACGAGGAATCGGTGCACTCCCTGCGCATTACCGGCAAGAGGGTGCGCTATGCAGCGGAGCTGGTCGCAGCATCTGGGAGCAAGCGCGTGGAGACGTTTCTCGAGCGGGCAAAAGCGTTCCAGGATGTGCTGGGGGAAAGCAACGACGCCCGGGTACTGGAAGGCGAGGCAATGGACTTCGCAAAGAGGCAGGACATCGCGGAGTCCTGGTTTTTCTGCGGCAGGCTGGTAGAGCACGAGGAAGCCCGACGCAGGGCGTCGCTGGAGCGGTTCCCAAAGACTTGGGGGCAGATGGAAAAGGCGGGGAAGGCGATTTGGCGGTAAACGGCTGCGTGGTCCGGGCGGCAGGGGGAGTGATCGTACGACGCGGCAATAACGGCCCCGAAGTTCTGCTGGTGCACCGTCCTGCATACGACGACTGGAGCTTCCCCAAAGGCAAGCTGGACAACGGCGAAAGCTTCGAGGAGTGCGCCGTGCGGGAAGTCCTGGAGGAGACCGGGATCCGCTGCGAACTCGTGCGGGAACTCAGCGCCACTTCGTACGTCGACCGCCGGGGCCGACCCAAGGTGGTTCGCTACTGGGGGATGCGCCCCCGCGGAGGAAAGTTTTCTCCCAATGAGGAGGTTGATGAGGCCCGTTGGATGCCCGTCGGCCGAGGCAGCGATTTGCTGAGCTACGAGCACGACCGGGAGATGCTGAGGGAGATCGGGAGTCTGGATTATGAGGTGGACCGTCTCTTTCTGCTCCGCCACGGCCAGGCCGGAAAGCGCGATGAGTCCGACCCGCTCGACCACCAACGACCCCTCGACGCCAGGGGGCGCCGCCATTCGGAGGGACTGATGGAACTGCTCTCCGGCTTCCCGATCGGCAGAATTCTCAGCAGCCCCTTCAAGAGATGCGTCCAAACCGTCGAGCCGTTGGCCGAATCGCTCGGCCTGGAGATCGAACTTCGGCGGGAATTGGCCGAGGGGGCATCGCTTACCGAGATCCACAGCCTGCTGGCCGAAGCCGGCTCGAGCCGGCCGGTTTTATGTACCCACGGCGACGTGATCTTCCAGCTGATAGGGCACGACCGCCCTGCAAAAAAGGGTTCAATCTGGATGCTGGAGCGAAGAGATCACGACGGTGATTTCCTCCCCGTCGGTTACCTGCCGCCCCCTCTAAAAGCCTAGGGTCTAGCCGGTTTTCAGTCAGGTCCTGCTGGGGAAATGGCGGCTCTGAGCATCTACAATTCCCCTTGCCCGAAACGAAGCAGGCGGCCGCCGAGGGCTGAACCGTCATTCATCGCGGTCCAGCCCCTCGCACGGCACACCCGAAGCGCAAAGCGACCCCGGTATAGGCACCGGGGTCGCTTCTTGCATCCTCGTCAGGGCGGGTTGGCGTGACGGTCTACCTCTCGATGGTTATGCCGTCGGCACCGCCGTCACCCTGCAGAAGCTGTTGAAGGTCAGTGGGGGGTTCGGGCTGGTCTGTCCCCAAGGGATGGGAACAAAGCCGTCGGCCTTGATCGTGTTTTCGATGTCGGTCCGGTAGTTGTTGCCGGTCAGCGGGTTGACCACGTGCTGCCCGGGACCCTTGCATAGGAACCCTGCGACGTCGACGTAGTCACGGACCTCCTGGTTTGCGTTGTAGGTGGGTGTCCCCGGCTGCGCCGTGTAACTGTGGCGGATGGCGTTGTAGACCAGCCGGCTGAACGGGAAGGTTCCCTGCCCGACCGTCGTGTCGTCGGCGACCGTGCCGTCGATGCGTCCCAGCGTGGTACCGAAGCCGGGCGGGTCCTGCTGGTTGTAGCGACCGTAGGAGTAATACAT
>JBOGWH010000139.1:0-1110 GCA_050692975.1 Actinomycetota bacterium
CATGCCAGGGCCGGACTTACTTTCGCGTCGGCGCTTCGATCCATTCTTCGTGCGGATCCCGATGTCATCCTCGTCGGCGAGATCCGCGACTCGGAGACGGCCCGGATCGCGATCGAGGCGTCCCTTACCGGCCACCTCGTCCTGTCGACCCTTCACACCAACGATGCCCCGAGCTCGATAGGAAGGCTCATCGAGATGGGAGTCGAGCCCTTCCTGGTGGCGTCTTCGACCGACTCGATCCTGGCCCAGCGGCTCGCCAGGAGGCTCTGCGATCACTGCAAGGAGCCTTACCTTCCCACCCGCGAAGCCCTGGTCATCAACAAGTTTCCCCTTGAAGAAGGGGAGGAGCCTCCGAAACTTTACCGCGCGGTCGGCTGCAACCACTGCTCAAAGACCGGCTACCGTGGCCGCGTCGCCATCACGGAGTTGATGGTGATGAGCGAGCAATTGGAGATGATGGCCGTGGAGCGCAAATCCAGCGACGAGATCCGACGCCAGGCGATTACCGAGGGGATGGTCACGCTCCTCGAGGACGGGATGTTAAAGGTCAAGGACGGCCTTTCATCGATGGAGGAGATCCAGCGGGTTGTCGTCTGAGGAGTAGAATCCTCTGCGCCCGTGCAAGACTACTCTGCCCCGCCGGCCCATCGGCTTTCGTAAAGGACCGGCCACCGTACTAGATCTGGAATCCCCCTCCGACCGCGCCCGGCCGGCGGGCTCTGTGCCGGCCTCGAGCTCCTGAAAGAGCTTGTCGTGCTCGACGAAAGGGGGGAATCGAGGGCGCTATGAACATAATCATCTCGTCGCTCGTACTCATCCTTGGGCTGGCCGTGGGCAGCTTCGCCAATGTCGTGATCTACCGGGTTCCGGCCGGGGAGTCGATCGTCAAGCCCCGTTCGAAATGCCCCCATTGCGGCCATACGCTGGCCTGGCAGGAGAACATTCCGGTGCTCTCGTACCTGCTCCTACGGGGCCGGTGCAGCCGGTGTAAGGAAAAAATAAGCGTCAGGTATCCGGTCATCGAGCTGTTGACTGGGCTCGCGTTCGTGGTCGTTTGGCTGCGGATCGGCTTGGAGCCGGAGCTGCCGGCCTTTCTGATCATGGCGGCGG